>REEN01000022.1 GCA_007695015.1 Marinilabiliales bacterium | reverse complement strand
CCAGGTTGGATATGGCCACAGGGTTAAAGAAAGTTGCACCGCTCCCCTGGTAGCTGGTGATGGGATTAAAGTACTCGCCGGTAGGGTTCCCGTTTTCGTCATACTCCCAAATGCTCATGTTAGGAGATTTTATATAGGCCATTTCCCTGATGTTCCTGCCGTCGACCCTCATGTTCCGTTCATACTGGTTGTTCGTGTAGTTGAACTGGACCGTGAAAACAAATCTTCGGGAGAGGAAATAGTCAAGGTTGACCCTGGTTGAGAACCGTTGTGCTGATGTATTTATAGTCGTTCCTCCTTCATTCATGTAACCGAATGAGGTGAAGTATCTGGTCCTTTCGCCTCCACCGCTCAGGCTGAAATAGTGGTCATGCGAAGCGGCGTTCTGGGTTACCGCCCCAAGCCAGTCGGTGTTGCGGGAGTAGTTGTAGAAATCCCTGAAATCCCTGTCGTATGCTATTTCGGACGGGATGGTAAATACCCCCCTGCTGTTGTGCCATTGTTCAAGCTGCAGCATGATATATTCATTTCCGTCGAGCATGGGTATCGGATCGGGCTGGATGTTCAGGCCACCCCTGTACTGGTAGTCAAACTGAACTTTACCCAGCCGCCCCTGGTGGGTCTCAATGATCAATACCCCGTCTGCGCCGCTGGAACCGTATATGGCCGTTGAGGCACCGTCCTTCAGTACCGATATGGACCTGATATCCTGGAGGGCTATATTGATAAGGTTACTTATATCTTCAACATCGGCCGATGCAAGGTCAAAGTCCGAAGCGACCCTGGACTGGGGGATACCGTCAATTACAATCAGCGGCCTGCTGTTTCCCATTGAACTCAGTCCGCGAATCACAATATGCGAACCGGCACCCGGGTCACCTGATGCGGCAATGATGTCAAGACCGGTTACCCTTCCCTGCAATGCGTCGGCAGGAGATACGAAACCTGCACCCTGCATCTCACGCATGTCAATCCTCACGGTTGATGAGGCGTCATCCCTGTCGGCAATATTTGTGAGCCGTGTATGGTCACTTGCCCGTGCCGTAATGGTCACCTCTTCGAACTCGACAGTGGTTGAGCGCAGCTCAATGACCATCGGTTCAGAAAAATTGGGGGTTATTTCCTGTATTTCATAACCTATCATGCTGATCCTTACCGTATTTTCAGGGTTTTGCATTTGCAGCACGAAATCTCCATTCACATTCGAAACAGCCCCGTTCACAACACGTTCATCTCTGTCGTACTCGATGATGTTGGCTCCGACAATGGTAGTTCTGTCGCTCATGTCATAGATTCTGCCCCTGACAATATTCTGCTGGGCGGAGGCCTGGATAAAACTGAATGCCGCCAGTATCAGGAAAAAGGATCTGTTAAATTTTTTCATCTGTAATAATTTGTTTTATAAATTATCTCGCATCCATATTTTCAAGGGAAAAAGCCTTGTCTATCTGGTGAATGACACCCTGGTTGACTGCATTTGGAATTGTTTGCTGTCCGGTACCTTCAATTATCGTGCGTCCTGTCATGATGTTGGTTGCATCTGATTCGTCTATTGTTGCAAAGATGTTGCCTTCATTGTCGGGGAATTCAATAACATCATAACGCGGATTGATATAGATTTGTGTGAAAATGGTGGTATAGGTGGTTGATCTCTCATCTATCCTCGCCGTTTCATAATATCCGGGCATTTTCCTGCCGTCGGTAAATATAACGTCGCCCTGCACAAAGTGCATCATCACAAAGTCCTTCAGCTGCCTGCTGTTGTCGGGCATGTTGCCGGCACCGGAATCAGCTATTGCCTCGGGGGTTGGTATGAAGATAGTGTAGAATTGATTATCGGAAATAAAGGTGTATCTGTTCTGTTGAGGCAGAGCCAGGCCGGCCCTTAACAGCAGGTTATGAAAATGCGGATACCTTGAGGAGATGGATGTATAGATATTCGCGGTTCCCCAGCTCATCCAGTTTTCTATGTCATACGTGATCCCGTTGTCTGCATTTGTGCTGATCTGTCTCGGGAAATTGGGCATTGCCCTGTATCCCCTGAAGCCCTCTGTTGTTGCTTGCGAACCCCTTACCTCACCTGTTTCGTTGTCAACCACGATATAATTGCCTGCAAGGTTGGGGATGAACTCCTTCCTTGCCAGTCCGGTCGGCAAAGCGGTGCCTATGTGATTTAAAAGCAGGGTTCTCAGGTCCCTGGTGGATACTCCAAAAGATTGTGCGTCACCTGTTCCCGGTGGCGGAACCTGCCAGGCGGCAAAACTCCTGGTTAGCGGGTCATACACGAGCGATGAATCCTGGCGCAAATTTGCATCAGATTCAACGAAAAATGCATACTCCTGGTTCCTCCTTTTCAGTGTAGGGAGAAGCCCCGCATTCTCGATAGCAGTCATTACTATTGAATAGCCCCTCTGAAGATAGACCGGACCTGTAACACTGCTGAAGGCACGGGGTACGAGCGCTTCGTCAACCCCGATAAAGGTTGCATTGCTGCCGAATTTCCTGTCAACCACAGCTCCTTCATCCATCATAATGATATCCCTCTCCCCGTTATAGAAGCCTTTGCTGAAATCGGACGGGTATATCGGGTTATGCGACATGTGGGTGTTTGCAACAATTCTCCTGATGTGTGCCGGGGCAGCTTCAATGCTTCCCCAGCGGTTGGGGCCAACGAAAAACTGATTTGTGAACTGGCTGAAGGCCTCATTGGTAGGCGCTACCAGTCCGTGATGATACCTGATCGCAACATCACTGGGCAACCCGAATGAACCCGGGGGAGCCTGTGTCCTTTCATTGGAAATGTTGATCGCGAGGTCGGGGTAAGAAAGGTTGAAAAGCGAATCCACCTGTAGTCCCAGATCCGCACCCGGCTGTCGCATCGTCTCCTGCTGATTGTATGTGAAGCCGGCAAACTGGTTGATGAAATCAAGGAACGCGGAATATTCATTGCCCTGGTTACCTGATTTCAGCATTTCGTATGCATTGTTGAGAGGCTCCACCACGCGGTCGATGGTATATACAAAGCCGTTTTCGGCGAACATCTCCTCACCAACAACCCTTCCGCCGGCAAAATAGATGTCGTCAGCAGACTCGAACGACCTGTCGAAATAGAATTCATAATCGCTGGTGCTGAGGTCGTAGATGTCGAAATACCCCTTGAAGAATATGGGGGCAAGTTTCCTGGAGCTGATCACCCTTCTGTGCCAGCTGGTTGATCCGGGGTCAATGATAGCGAACCTGTTGCCGGTCCTCCTGACCCCTACCACCATATCGTCTCTCCGCAGAAGGGTTTGCCGCTTGAACCCCCTGGGTTTGTCGTTGTTACGGTCAAGGGTGTCTATCCACCCGAAGACATCGAGAGACATGAGCTGGGCCCTGCTCCAGGGGTTCTGGATTATGTGGTATCTTACCAGCTCATCCAGCACAGGTTTTGGTACATCCTCGGGACTGCTGTACTCCGGATGACTTTGGAACCACTGCGCAAAGGCCTGGTCACTTGGAGCAAAGACCGTATAGGTGCCCGAGACATCAAGCAGGGTATCGTATCCGGTCAACTCGATACATCTTGCGAAGGTAGAAAGATCCTCGCTGGATTTTATCTGGGTGTACAATTTCCCGGCAAGCCAGTCGGGCCGGTCATATTTGTCAGTCCTGGGCAATAAGCCTTCTTCGCACCCGATCAGTCCGATGCAGAAGAGCACGGTGATAAATACTGTTTTTATTGTATTTGCCATTGGTTAAAACTTATTTAAGGTAAAATTTACCAGTTTTTAGGGTACAATATTAGAAAAAAAAACAATACAATATATTATGCATTATATAATTGCCAGCTAACACACATTATGCCAGGCCTGTATCCGGGAGACCCGGTGATATTTTGTTATAATTGTATGTTTTGTGTTACCTGTCCGGATTTGCCCGGTCCGTTCTTTATCCTGAAGTTGCCTCTTTTGCTCCTGCCCTACCGGAAGCTATTGCACCGTTATCCCTTAACTGGGCAGGGGTGACTCCAAACTGCTTTCTGAAACATTTAATGAAATAAGATATGTTGTTGAACCCTGAAAGGTAGCACACCTCTTTAACGGAGGTTCTTCTTTCAATAAGAAGCTCGTACGACCTTTGAAGCCTGACTATCTTGATGAACTCAACGGGCGAATAACCGGTTAATGCCTTTATTTTGCGGTAGAACTGTGTCGGACTGATGTTAAGGCTTTCCGACATTATCCTGACATTAAGTTCAGGATCAGAAATATTCTTTTTAAGGATGTCCATAAAATTCCTGAAGAATTCATCGTCTTTTGAAAGCCCCGATCCGGAGACCTCGACCATGAAGTTTTCACTGATGTATTTCTCCCTGATCAGCTCCCTGTTCCTGATCAGTCTTGATACCTGGGACCTTATAACTTCAAGGTCAAACGGTTTTGTAACATATTCATCGGCGCCCGCTTCGTACCCCGCTATGATCTGTTCCTGCATGTTTTTGGCAGTCAGCAGAATGACCGGAATGTGGCATGTCCTTGTATTGATTTTGATCTCCCTGCACAGATCGAATCCGTTTTTACCGGGCATTACAATATCGGAGATGATCAGATCGGGAATTAACTTATTTGCAAGGTGCCATCCCTCAGTTCCGCCGGAAGCTTCATAGCACTCATAGTATCTGGAGAGCGCTTTCTTCAGGAACATTCTCAGTTCATCATTATCCTCAACAATCAGTATCCGGAACGGGCCACCCTTATCAACCTGCCGGATCAGTTCATCTGAATCGATCTGTTCCGGGAGTTGCCCGGGCCGGCAACCGTTGATACCTTTACCCAGGTGCCCGGCATTGCTCTCTTCATTGCATGGGCAGGGCAATACCACATGAAATGCCGTGCCTATTCCGGGAACCGTCTCAACCTTGATGTTTCCGCCATGAAGTTCCACCAGTGCCCTGGCAAAGGATAGCCCGATACCCGTCCCCTCAGTATTGCTGTTTATCTTGTAGAACCTGTCAAATATTCTGTCAAGATATTTTTTATCTATTGGGTTCCCTTCGTTAAGTATTGTGATTTTAACATTCCCTGGTTTGCCACTCTCTGAACCACTGGGACCATTTACTTCCAGACTTATATAGATGTTGCGGTTATCAGGGGTGTTCTTAAAGGCATTGGACAGGATATTGTATAAGGTTTCTTCAATTTTCTGCCGGTCAATTCCAATAATGAGAGAGTCATATGGGCTGTTAAGGTTAATTCTTATCCCCCTGATGGTTTCAAAACTGTTGAAGTTCAATGCGACTTCCCTGATGAGACTTACAATATCGGTATCCTGAACGGTCAGGGTTAATTTACCTGAAGATGCTTTTTTGTGGTCCAGCATCTGGTTGATCAGGTTATCCAGGTAATTTGCGTTGCGCCGGACAAGATACAGTTGTTTTTTCCATTGAGGGGCCAGGTCAGTGCAGTTACTTAAAAGGTCATCAACCGGCGCTATCACAAGGCTGAGGGGTGTCTTGATACCGTGTGCTATATTGGTGAGGAAGATCATTTTACTCTCGGCGTTCTCGATGGTCAGTTTGTCAATCCTCTTTTCGTACAGCATCCTCTGGCGGCTGAATATTACGAAAATGATGCCCCCTGAAAGAAGAACGCCAAGAACAAGAATTGCCAGAACCGTATACCACATAAGGTACCAGGGCTTAAGCACCTCGATGTCAAGCAGCCTCTCTTTTCCCGATGATATATTGTTGGAGTTGACAGCCGTTACACGCAACGAGTAATTCCCCGGGGGCAGGTTGGAGTAATAGATGGCCCTGTAGTAAGCCGGGATGACCCTCCATTCATTATCATAGCCCTCCAGTTTGTATCTTATCTTGTTCCTTTGCGGGTCCTGAAAGTGAATTGCAGCCACACCAATATTGAATGTTCTGTGCCTTGAAGGCAGAGTTATCTTTTCGGTTTTGTTTATGTGCCTGTCAAGCATCTGCCTTCCGAGCACGGTTTCGCCTATCGCTGCCGTTATATTGTCGAATGCAAGCTCTGTAAATACCAGTCTGGGCTCAATCTCATTCGGTATGATATGCTGGGGATAAAACCTTGTGAAACCCCCTTCTCCGCCGAAATACAATTCCCCGTCGCCGGCCCTGAAAAATGAACTGGCAATGAACCTGTCACTTTGCAGCCCGTCGTTCCTGGTATAATAATTGAATGCCAGTTCACCGGTGTGCTGGTTGCAGGTAACAATACCACTTGTTGTACTGATCCACAGCTTCCCCATTTCGTCGGGCATTATTGCCGTGACGAAGTTGCCGGGGAGTCCGTCTTCTGACGTAAGGTGGCTGAAACTGTCAGTGCCGGGATAATATATGTTTATGCCGCCCCCATGAGTGGCAAACCAAATATTTCCGTCAAAATTTTCGTATATGAAGTTAATTTCGTTATTATTCAGGAAGTCATCGCTTTTGGTTTCAGCCACGAATCTTTTAAATGCAAGGCGCGGTTTGCGTTTCCCTGAAAGATCTACTTCTGTATACGTACTTTTCAGCAGGTTAATGCCGTTGGATGTGCCTGCCCAGAATCTGCCACGGCTGTCTATAAGCATGAAAGTGACATTGTTGTCGGAAAGGGTCTCATTATCTGACGGGTCCGATGCGTACCTGAAAAATCTTTCCGGGATGTTACCCCGCTGGTCAGGTATTAGAACAAGTCCGTTACCGCTTACTGCACACCATATATTATTATTGTCATCTGCAAGTACTCTTTTAACCGGCAGGTTCAGGATGGTATCCTGGCTGAACCGTTCAAGCATCCATCCGGACGGTTTTCTGCTGAGCTTTAGAAGTCCGGCATCTGAACCGACAAGGAAAAGTGATTCGGAGATCTTTTCAATGTCCCATACACTGTGTGCAAACTCTACCGGCCCTCCGTCTGACGCCATGGGTACTGCCCGGAACTCCCAGGAATATTGATTGCCGGGGTTCCTGTATGCATAGTTAAGTCCACCGTTACGTAAACCGATAAAGATCTCTTTTTCGGTACCTGAGATAGCTGTTACATTACCTTGCCTGAGAGAGCTGTTGTCGAAAGGATCATGCCTGTAAGCGCGGAAATTCTTGCGGTACAGGTTAAGTATGCTTATTCCCGATTCACTGTGGCCAATCCATAGGTTACCCGAAAAATCTTCATAAAGGGAACTTATCAGATCATATGGCTGGTTTCCCCGGAGATAGGGGTTGTGACTTAAACTTCCCTTCCTGCCGGTATGAAGGTCAAAATAGTGCAGATCAGGCGACCGGTCGGTTATGTAGATGGTGTTGTTGCTTGCGTACCTGATCTCCCTGATATTTTTACCCTGGAGAATGGGCAGGGGTGTCAGTTCGTTTTCAGCAAAGGAATATGAAAAGAGTCCGTCTGCAGTTCCTATGTAGATGCTGTTATGTGGTTCTCCGTATTCGATGCAGTTGATTATACTGTTTTCAATTTCAGTCACGGGAATTAATTTCAGATTCCCGCCACCATTCCCATCTGAAAGGGCTGACCTGAATATTGACGCTGTGCCGGTCGTATTGCAGTTGGAGGTTATATACAGGGTTCTGTTGAATGAATATATCTGATCGATATTACCTTCATACGGTTCATTGTTGATATAGATACCGGTTCTTTCTGGAATAAAGCCTTTTTCATCCTTGTTTTTGAACGGGATAAGGTAAAATCCGTCCTGCCTGTGGATCAGGATATTGTCGCCCGACTGGGCGAGGCCGGATATCATAGTCCCGTTTCCCGGTTGATCACCAAAGTCTATTGTAATGAAGGAATCTGACGATTGAATATACCGTGAAAGATTGCTCCCGGCCACTACCCAAAGGTCATTTTCTGAGTCAACAAAGAGCGCGGTAATGGTTTTTCCGGGGAGGCTGTAAGGGTTGCCAAGAACGGGACGGAAAGACCTGAAATTGTAACCGTCATAGCTTACAAGTCCGGTCTGCGTGGCGAACCACATAATGCCGTAATGGTCCTGCACAATAGAGTTGATCCTGCCATCATCCAGTCCGTCTTCAGTAGCCAGATACCTGAATTCGGGCCGGGATGCAGAAAAACCGGTAAGAAGGATAAATAAGATAACCGGTACTATGTACGTTCCCAGTCTGTGAGTGCTTCGTGACATGCTTTTTTTACCCGTCTTTGTTTGAAAAAAACCATGCGGGTGTCATCTTATGAGATTATAAAGGCAAACATAGATTATTTCAGCAAAATAGCCAAAACGGTATTTTACAAGAATCAAACGCAGGAAAGTGAAAAAAAGTTGCAGTCCCGGCAGAAATATTTTAAAGGTCTGATAAAATAATCCCGGGAGATAAGGTATCAGACAAAAAAAAGGCCTGCAAGAAGCAGGCCATTTTTTTAGAAATCCTTAACTGCTACTACCTCAGGATAAGCTTGTGGCGGCCGGTTATCTCATTATTGTTTGAAACAACTACGAAGTAGATACCACCCGGCTGGTTCTCGAGTGACAATACTTCGGTGCTGTTCCTGGCAACAACATTGAGTACGGGAACACCTACGATGTTATATACCTGTATCCTTGAGCCCGGCTCAATACCATCCATATAAACGATGCCTGTGCTGGGGTTCGGGTACAACGTGACAGCCTCAGTAAGCATATCGTCAACTGACAATACTACAATGCTGAGGGTGTACTCAGTAACGTTGAGCCCGTTTGCTGCAGTTACCCTGAATACGTCTTCATTATAGACAAGCTCGGATTCTGTTTTTTCAACTCTTTCGGAATCCATCACTTCGATTGTTGAGCCCGGTGCAATTTCGATAAGCGCAAGAACTTCAGCAACTGTAGGCCTCTCGTCAACCTCCATGTAGATAGTCCTGTTGAGCTGATCGACGATGTATATATCAGACACTATGTAGGCAAGGTAGTCATCGCTCAGACCGAGCAGTGTAAGGAAGTACATGTTTGTCACCTCCTCGTTCTGTGAGGTCACAAAGACACGGTCATCCCTGTAGATGGTACCTATGTTACGCTCGTGACCCATCTTGTCAACCACCTGCATGGTAGCCCCGATTGAGGGTGTCAGGTTGTTGAGAAGGGCAGGCACTGCCGTGTTGGTTGGCACAAGGTCAATTGTGAAGATAACCTGGTCAACATCATATACTTCTGAATAGACAAACGCGTCGCTCGGATCCGAATCGGGCATCAGCTGGTAGAGTATTTTGGTCTCACCGTCTTCAGCCACAACATCGAAGAAGATCCTGTCTGTTACCTTAACATCCACATAGACTGAGTCAAAGTTCAGACGTTTGAAAGGTACGTATGCATCGTTCTCATCAACGATGGTCAGCGTTGCGCCGTCAGGCACAACTACTCCTTCGCGGACGGTTTTGAGCAGGGTGCCCATTTCAAAGCCGCTTATAATGGCTGTCGCTCCATCAATCTCGATATCGTAAACCTCGGAAGTAAGCTCGGCATCTGAACGAAGTCCATCGGCTGTAACTATCAGGTTATAGATGGTGATGTTGGTTGAATCGGCCGACATTACATGAAGGGCATCGCCGTCGGCAAACACATCGTCGGAAGCAAGCGTATCGCCACCGGCAACGACCGAGAGTGTCTGATCCGGATCGGCCTTTGTAAGCCTGTCTAGGAACTCCGACACTGTAGTGCCTGTGGTTATACCCCTGATCCACTCATCGTCCTGGAAACCGGGACTTACAACATATGAAATTGAAGTTACGGTTGACTTGTAGAAAGTTGCCGGAATGAATGAGTGCTGACCAAAGTCGAGCGCAATATTCATTATATCCAGGGGCCATGGTGCATTCTCTCTGATCCAGTAAGCCCTGTCATACATTAACCACTCTGATTCCTCGGGTGTATCGCCGAATGAACCACCAGGCAGGGGCTGACCGAATTCAATCTCAGGCTTTCTCACGAAGCTGTTTATCATATCGGCCGTAACACCAATCGGCGCATAATCAGTCGCATCGCCTGTTCCGAACATATCGATCACCTCGAAGTCCGCCGGGTCAGTTGCCGGCTTAGTTCCGAGCTTGACAGAGTCATTCAGGATCTTGAACAGGTAGAAGTCCGCGCCCATCCACTGTCTTGCGGCACTTTCTCCCCAGGCGTTGGTTTCCGGGTTAATTGGCTTTTCTCCCCATGGGTTCTCAGGCACCCTCTCTCCGCCAATTTCCTTGAAACCGAAATCGATATTCAGTACCTTGGGTACCCACCATTCCACTCCGTGCCAGGCCAAAGCATCGTTTGCATGCCACCATGCATGTGTCTCTCCAATGGTAAACACATCACCCGGAAGGACAATGGGGTTGATATTCGGGTCGGGTTCTGCAAGCAGGGGCACAACTTCCCAGTCGGCCACCTCCGCCGTCCACTTATAACCGGGTATGTACTTCTGGTAGCGGTTATGGAAAGGAAGTTCCCATTCAATTGCAGTAGCCGGGCCCTCGGAATACCTGTTCACAAGCATGTAGTCGCTCAGATCGAGAGGCTGGTTCCCGACGTTTGCAATTTCAACATATCCGTTGGTCCATGCCTCCCAGAATATGAATTCGGAGATGATCGGCTCTGCCTCGTAGGGCTGGACATGCTCGGGAAGCGGCTCCTTCTCAAGCAGGACTCTGTAAGTCCTCACGGTGGTGTCGCTTTCGGCAGTGACTTTAAAAGTGACAGTCCTGTTCTCACGCGGGCCTGCATAGCTGACTGCCCTTGTAACCTCCACCCTGGCATTGCTGTTCTGGGGCTTGGCCACAAGCGCCGGGAACCCGTCAACATAGCCAGGCACCAAAAGGTTATAAGAATAAACTGTCGGTGAGAAGCCGGGTATGGTGTCACCCACCCAGCCAAACATGCCGCGGTCTTCCTCAGGTATGTCGGGCCAGGTGATTGACCCAAGAAATGCGTTGTCAGAGGGCCTGTAATCCTCCATCTTGATGAAGTAGTCCTTCACATCGCCGTTCTCGGCCGTTACCCTAAGGATATCGCCGTGCTTAAGGTCAACCCTTTCGGTGTCGTCAACCCATACTATCTCCCATTCGGCAGCAGGCGCTTTCTCGAGATAGGTGAACAGGGTGTCAACCCTTGTGGCGAAGGCGATACCGGGTATGTTGTACTGGTGCTTGATGGTATCCATCTCATGGCCATGGGTTGCCCTGAAACGTGCATTATCAATATATGCCGAACCGCTGCCGAACCAGCCGGTAGCGAAATTGGGCGACTTCTTGGGGATGACAATGTTGGCATCCTCACCAGGCTCACGGACCTCTATGTGGAATTCCTTGATCTGCATTTCGTCTCCCAGCATGATCAGTCTCAGAGTATCGCCGGTACGTGCAGAGAGGTATGCCGAGTCGGCATGATTGGGCACATAGCGGTAGTACCAGGCCAGGCCGGGGACCTTCTCAAACTGGAAAACCAGCGAGTCATCCCTCTGTACACCCCAGTCCACCGTAATTACACCGTTGTCGAAGTCCATATCAGCAGTTTCACTTACAAAAGCATCCTCATCAAACACAAAGGACCCGTGGTTGCCGATGTGCCACATTGAATGGTGCCTCGATCCTTTGTTCGGGATAGGCATCCATTCCGAATCTTCAAGGTCAACCCCCCTGCCGATATTGAAATTGAGGTTGCCTGTTGTGACGGTCGCCTTGCGGATAAGCTTGTGCGAGTTGGTTGCACCGGCAATACCGGCAACAGAATACGACCTGTCGAAGTTTGTCCCGTTCTCCTGGTCAAATACACCGCCCACCTGGTCGATAACGACAGAATCCTTCTCGCCGTCGCCATTTATGAAGTGATGCCTCAGGTACCAGCAGTCACGGCCGTTCCATACCTCCAATACGCGGTACTTGGGATCTACGCTGTCCTTTACAGGCGGAGTTGAAGGTGGTTCGGGGTAGTGCATCTGGTAATCGGAGATGTCGTAATAATCTATCCTTGTGGCGCGCCAGCGGTACTCGAATGGGTCTATTTTTTCCATTCCCAGGCGCCAGCTTGATACACTCGCAATTACCCATGATTCGCCCGGAGCAAGTTCCGTGTCAGGCAGCATCATGCGTTCGTTTTCCGGAACATTGAACCAGTCCTCGATAGGAGGAAGGGGTTCGCCCGACTCATAGCCAACACGTCCTGTCCATGGAGTAACCTTTCCGAGCTCAAAATCGGCAAGGTTGACGGTCTGATCACCCACATTGGTGATCTCAATAATGGACATGGGTTGCGCATTCATTCTTGCCTCCGTAATGATCAGCTGCCGGTAGGCTTCCTGAGCACTTAGCAGGCCGCAGGCCATGAATAGTGAGAAAAGTAAAAGTTTTAATTTCATAATTTTTGGATTTTGGTTAGAATTTAGGTGTATTTTCCGCCATAAATGTATCTAATTATTTCTTTAACACAAAATGTTAATAACATTTAAAAAATATTACTAATCGTTAATAAATAACACAAATCTTACAGGCAGCCACGATTTAATATTGCTTAATGCCGCTAAGTAGTTGTCAGCTAATTATAAAAGGCTGGCTGCCGCACTGGCTGAAATGTTTGGGCATATCGCCCGGTAAGGACAATTATTTTACCAGTTGTGATATCTTTTTAAACGTTTCGGTGCCCGAATACCGCGTCAATTCGAAAAGTATGCTCTCATAAGTCGTTATTCTTGCCCCTTCCTGCCTCATCCTCCCGATTGCCGTAACCTTGTCGCCGGGGTTTCTCGACGATACGCAATCTTCGACCACGACCGGGTTGTAACTGCAGGCAATAAGATCGAGGCAGGTCTGCAGTACACAAACATGGCTCTCTATGCCGCAGATTATGATATTTTTCTTCCCGGTGCGTGCAACCTCATCAATGAAAGCCGGCTCATCACAGCAGCTGAATGCGGTTTTTTCAATATGGCTGAAACCGGCAAATTTGCCGGCCACCGACCGGTCTGTGGGCCCGAGTCCCCTGGTGTACTGCTGTGTCACTATCATGGGCACCGACAGTATCTGCAGTCCCCCGATCAGCCTGAGGCAGTTCTCCAGTAAATTATTATGATCATGAATGTGGGGCAGCAGCCGTTCCTGGATGTCAATCACTACCCCGGCCGTATCTTCCTGTAGTATCCTCATGCAATAAAAGATATTTTGGTTATTCTGTAAAGGTATAATATTTATATATGCCTCCGGTATTTACGGCTGCAGATTGTTTTATCGGGAATTCCTCATATTTTAGCATTGTATTATCTGCTGAACCCAACTAAATGGATTACGGCTGGCTCTCCGTCATTCCTCCGCTACTGGCGATTCTCCTCGCGATAATCACGCGCCAGGTGTTTGTTTCCCTTTTCCTGGGCATCCTGGCCGGGTGGATAATCCTGTCGGGGTGGAGCTTTTTCGGGGGACTGGCGGCAAGCATACAGTCGCTTGTAGATGTTTTCCAGGATCCGGGCAACACCAGGGTGATCATTTTCTGTGCACTGATCGGTGCGCTCATAACCCTAACCCAGCGAAGCGGAGGGGTCCAGGGGTTCGTCGACTGGCTGCAGAGGAAGAATATGGCCCAGACCCCGAGAGGGGCGGCCGGACTTGCAGGAGTAACCGGCTTCCTAATATTCATTGAATCAAGCATATGCTGCCTTATTGCCGGTTCGGTGTCGCGCCCCCTCTTTGAACGGCTGCATATATCGCGCGAAAAGCTGGCCTATATACTCGATTCGACCTCGGCTCCCAAGTGTGTGCTGATACCCCTTAACGCCTGGGGTGCATTCGTGATCGGGCTGCTGGAGACCGAAGGACTGAGCGATACGGTCCAGGTATTTGTAAGGAGCATCCCCTTTAACTTTTATGCCATCCTGGTCATTATGATGGCAGCTTTTATTATTATCACTTTCGTGGATTTCGGCCCGATGAAAAAGGCTGAGCACAGGGCGCGGACTACCGGGAAGACCATTGCCGACAATGCCGTGCCCATGGTATCGGATGATGTGACCTCGGTAACGCCCAGGGAGGGTATCCCCTTCAGGGCATACAACATGCTGCTGCCGGTTGCCGTAATGCTGGTGATGATGCCTGCGGGATTGTACATTACCGGCGGGGGCGACATAATGAGCGGGACCGGCTCAACGGCCGTGCTGTGGTCGGTGCTTGCCGCGATCACGGTGGCGGGGGTCATGCCGGTGGTGCAGCGTATCCTCACCTTCAGGGAGGTGTTTGATCTTTCCCTGAAGGGGATAGGGGGCATGATGCCGCTTGCCATAGTTATGATGCTGGCCTTTTCGATAGGCGACACCAGCAGGGAACTCGGAACCGGGATATTTGTCGCCTCGCTGGCAGATGATTTCCTTCACCCGCAGTATATAGCGGCCGTGATATTCCTTGCCTCTGCGTTTATTGCTTTCTCCACGGGAACAAGCTGGGGCGTCTTTGCCATAATGATTCCGATCGCGGTCCCCACAGCGCTTGTAATGGATGTGAACGTGCCCCTTTGCGTGGCAGCGGTACTCGGCGGGGGAGTGTTCGGCGACCATGTATCGCCCATATCAGACACCACCCTGGTTTCTTCTATGGCGGCGGCGAGTGACCATATTGACCATGTCCGCACCCAGCTCCCTTATGCCATGGTGGCCGCAGCCGGCGCGTTCATTCTTTACCTGGTAGCCGGCATTCTTCTCCACTAGAATTTCTCAGCTGCAATTACAGGCTAACGCCTGGCTGAAATTCCTGTCCTGCTCCTGAACGGGAGTACTGCATCGCTCCTGCCTGAAGATTCTGTTTTGCTTCTGCCCGGGAATCCTGCATCGCTCCTGCCTGAAGATTTTGTTTTGCTACTGCCCGGGAATCCTGCATCGCTCCTGCCTCCAATCTCTGCGATTCACTCAGGTATCCCGGGTGTTTCCTGTCCCGCAACCTTCCGCGGAAGCTTAAGCCGCTACTCAGTCGAGGAACGGGAAGTAATGAAACATGTTATCTGTGGTAAGCCTGGTGCCGTATTCGGTATCCTGGAAACATTCGGCATGGCTGATCCTGGTTCCCCTGGCCCTGCCGTAAATTTCAACCAGCTTGTCACGCCAGGGGTCGGCGCTGAAAACGGGCCTGTGTTTTTCATACAGCCACACCTTCCTCTCCTCTGCGGTTTCGGGAACCTGGCCGAGTAAGCCACGGTTAAAGGGGCGCCATTCATAGTAAAGGGTTTTGTGCTCATTGAGCATCTGCATCTTGGTGTCGATAACATCGTCAATGTCAACGCACACATCGGGGCTGAACGATGTGGGCTGTGTAAAGGGATCGCTCAGGAACAGGAATACCGGGTTCCTTTCGAGATGGGGGATATTGGAAACAATGGTGGGAACCGTAACCATGTAGGCGGCATCCAAAACCAGTTGTCCGGTATACCGCAGGTCGGGATGGTAGTTCCAGGTCCTGTGCGTGATCACGATATCAGCCCGGTGTTCCCTGATCAGCCTTATTATCTTGTGGCGGTTCTCGAGGGTAGGCATCAGTTCAGCATCATTGATATCCATCACGACATAGCCTGCACCGATAACGGCGGCGGAACGCCTTGCCTCCTCCCTCCTTATGCGTTCAAGCTCATCGGCCGGGTGTTCAAAGTGGCCTGCGTTTCCGTTGGTTACCGACACAAAGGTCACATTGTGGCCGTATTCGATCCATTTTGCTGCCGTGCCGCCCATCCTGTATTCTGCATCGGCCGGGTGGGCACATATAACAAGTATGTTGAGGCTGTTGCCCGGTTTATCGCCAGCCGCGGCACTGCAAAACAGTGTAAGGGCAAGTCCGGACAGAAGTGTGGCAAAAAATCTGATCCAGTTCATTTTTTCAAAAGGTTTATGGGTTTGCCTGCTCAAGTTAACAATTTTCCTGGTATTATAACGTAACCGACAGGGACAGGTCAATGGCCGGTTTTGTAGAAGCCCTCATGAGCGATCCCGGACTTGACACAGAAATTTTCAACAGGTACACCATGTCGGTGAGCATGGTAAGGGAATAGCCGCCTTTGGCCTGCGCTATTCGTACTTTAGTGTATTTGCCGGGTTCTTGAGCGAGGTGGTGTACACGTGCCACGATACGGTGGCCAGTGCAATTACCTGCGCTATTATCCCGGCCAGCAGGAACTCGGGTATGCCGAGGTCTATCCTGTAGGCAAAATTCTCCAGCCACCTGTTCATGAAGAACCATGCTGCGGGCCATGCCACCAGGTTGGCCACAAGCACCTTTTTGGTAAGCCCGCCTGAAAGCAGTATCCCGACCCCAAGGCTTGTGGCGCCGTGAACCTTCCTTATCGCGATCTCCTTTATCCTGCTTGCGGTGGTGTATGATGCAAGAGCAAACAGTCCGAGACATGAAATAAGTATTGACACCAGCGAGAACCAGGTGAAAAGTTCGCCGAAACGTTTTTCTGAAATATAAGCCTGGTCTATCCTGCCGGCCACATCATTATATTCGAAAGGATAATCGGGCGCCACCTCTTCCCAGGCGCTCCTGACTGCCTCTATCCCGCTGCCCGGATCATCAGGGCTGAGTCTGACATATGAAAAGCCCCTTGCTCCCGAAGGGCTCAGGACCATGGTTACCGGACTTATTTCAGACCTCAGCGAGGCGCTGTGAAAATTATTCACTACACCAACAATCTCGTAGTTGTTCGGGGTTTCGGAAAGAATATCGTCAGTTTCAAACTCATCGATCACCTTTTCGTTTACCAGCATGAGATTGGCTCTCCTGCGAACCATTGCTTCGGAAAAATCCTCTCCCTGCAATATCGTGAGCCCGAATACCCCGGCAAAGTCCTCGTCAATCTGCATAAAGGGCCAGGTGAAATTATTCTCGCCATGATATACGCTCCACACATTGCTGGCCTGGTAGGGACGCTGGTTGATACGTGTGATGCCCTGTACCGCAGGGCTGGCCAGGCTGGTTTGCTTGAACACCTCAAACCCTTCGTTTACCTGGTCATTGAGGTTCAGCTCTATGATATTTTCAGTTTCGAAGCCGGGATCCCACGAGTTGATGAACCGGAGTTGTCTGTTTACCACCAGTGTGCCCACGATCAGGAATATGCTTATGCTGAACTGGAAAACGGTCAGGAATGACCGCAACGCTGCCCCTCCCTTTCCTGTTGTCAGCTCTTTTCTCAGTACGCTCAGGGGCGAGATGCGGCTCAGGAAGAAGGCAGGGAATATCCCCGAAAGGGAACCAAGTAAAAGAGGTATAGCTATTATCAGTATAAAGAGGTTACGCAGGTTATATTCAATTCCCAGCCTGGTATCGACAAATTCGGTATACCAGGGCATGAGCAATTCTGCCAGCGCTAATGCTATAAGTATTGAGATGAAAATGGTGACCACACCTTCGGCGCAGATCTGCGAAATAAGACCTGAACGCCCCGCACCAAGGATCTTTTTGAGGCCTGTCTCTTTTGACCTGCGGGCTGACTGTGCAGTGGAAAGGTTTACAAAGTTTATTGCCGCTATTATGAGCACAAAGCCTGCTATTATCAAGAATATAAATGTGTTCCTCTTGTCGCCCATACGGTGCAGTGTTCCGCTTATGTCTGCAAAGTAGATATCCCTGAGCGGCCTGAGCTCAACACTTACGTTTTCTCTGGCAAATGTAACATCGGTACCCTCGTATATTACCGGAACCTCATCAATGATCTTTTCCTTAACGACTTCCCTGGAGTCAGGATTCAGCCTGAAGTAGGTTTCGTACATCCAGGTTGTTCGGGAATCGAGAAAATATGGATCTCCGTATTCAAGTGGAAGGTAATCGATCGGGATTATCATGTCAAAGTTCATGGTCGAGGTCGGTGGCAGCGGCTCAAATATGCCTTCGACCATAAGGTTATGCCTGTTTTCATATGAAACAAGCTCGCCCAGGGCCTGTCCGCTTCCGAAAAGCTGCAGCGCAAGGTCTTCCGAAATGAGGATGGATGTTGGTGTGCGGAGCAGGGATGCCACAGACTGTTCGGTGATCTTTATATCGAACATGTCTATAAACGAGCTGTCGGCTGTGACTCCCCGGGCAGCTACCCTGGTGGACCGGCCGTCGGGAGTCCGGTAGAACAGGGAGCCGCTTTTCGTGGCAGCCCTGGAATAGCTCTCAATTTCGGGTATGCGTGAAGCAAGCCGCTCAGCCTCAAAACCGTTTGTTATACCGTGAAATCCCCTCTCCAGCCTGAATATTTCACCGGCATGGGAGATGTGAGTGTTGTAGGTGTACTGGGAGTTAACAAAAAGCATGATCAGCAGGAATACCGTAAGTCCGCCAGCCAGCCCGACTATATTTATTATTGTACTTTTCAGGTCGGAGCGCAGCGCCCTCAGTGCCGACCTGAATATCTGAAGAATGTTCATTGGCAGTTTTTTTTATTGGGTTCAAAAAGCATTACATCAAAAAGACATTATTTTAGGAAGGTGTGCTGCATAAGGTTTATATTTATCCCTTAATTTTGCAAACAAGATACTAAATTAAAATGGAAGGAAAACTATGGGAAAATATGTTGTATTACTCTTTTCGCTTTTTTTCATTGCCGCCTGCGGCAGCAATGACAGAACCACTGCAGATATGAGTCCGGTTGACGAGAGGACAGTATCTGACGTTATCAGCCGTCTTGAAGCTGATCACGGCACGGAACATGCCGAAAGGATAAGGCGTGGAGTGGAGCAGGTTGCCTCTTTGTGGCGCGACACTGACGGCGATGTTGCCGCATTTGAAGAGTTTTGCGCTGAGAACTTCATTTCCGATGCCGGTGAGCTGGACCTGGTATTCGACCGTCTGGCCAGGAATTTTGAGCATCTCTACGGGTATCTCAACAGGATATCGCTCGAGCTTAACCGTCCGGTGCACGAGGATATAGGTCCCCTTCACGCCGTGGACAGGATGTTCAGCGCATTCAGTCCGGGCGCCCATGTTACTGACGACCTGTTCTGCAACAGGATAGCTTTTTACATAACACTCAATTTCCCCTACTATTCGCTCGGGGAGAAGAACAACCTTGGCGGCGACTGGAACGATCGGCAGTGGGGCTATGCCCGGCTGGGGGACTATTTCAACTCAAGGGTGCCCCCGGCATTATTTCAACAGTACAGCCAGATCTCGAGCCGGGCAGGGATGTACATTTCTGAGTACAACATTATAGCCGGAAGACTGCTGAACAATGAAGGAGAGACCCTCTTCCCGGAAGGGATGAGGTTGCTGGCTCACTGGAACATAAGGGATGAGATCAAATCCAATTACGGCCAGCCTCGCGGACAGGAGAAACAGGAGATGCTTTACAATGTTATGCTCCGCATCATTAACCAGGACATCCCTGAAGTGGTGATCAACAATGATGCTGTTCAGTGGAACCCATTTACCAATGTAGTTCTGGAGAACGGCGAACCAGTCGATGCCGAACCCGAAGGCTCGGCAAGGTATGCTCACCTGAACGGTATCTTCAATGCGCTGAAGGATATGGACCCTTATTACCCTGAAGCCGATACATATGTAAAGCGCAGCTTTGACCTGGGCATGGAAATCTCACAGCAGGAGGTGGAAGGACTGTTCAGGGAATACGTGTCGTCGCCTCTCGTTGCAAGGGTTGGCGAGCTTATCAGCGAAAGGCTGGGCAGGCCGCTTCGTCCTTACGACATATGGTATGACGGCTTCAAGGCGCGCAGCTCGATCAGCGAGGAAGATCTTGACAGGATAACCAAAGCAAGGTATCCTGATGCAGAGGCCATGAACAGGGACCTCCCCAGGATGCTCGTACACCTTGGGTTTGACAGGGAGACGGCAGATTATATAGGTGACAGGATCGAGGTGGATGCCGCCAGGGGTTCGGGCCATGCATGGAGGGCCTCGATGCGCGGCAAGCCCTCTCACCTGAGGACCCGCATAGGGAGTGACGGCATGGATTACAAGGGGTACAACATAGCGGTACATGAGTTCGGCCACAATGTTGAACAGACCATCAGCGTTTACATGGTCGACAACTACTTTGTGAACGGCATCCCCAACACCGCCTTTACCGAGGCTCTTGCCTTCATGTTCCAGGCGCGGGATCTAGAACTTCTGGGACTGGAAGAGGATGACCCGATGAAAGAGCATTTTGATATTCTTGATTTCTTCTGGAATAACTTCGAGATGATGGGAGTATCGCTGGTTGACATGAACGTATGGAAATGGATGTATGACAATCCGTCGGCTACACCCGAAGAGCTTAAAGATGCAGTTATCAGTATTGCCAACGAGGTATGGAACGAGTATTTCGCTCCTGTTTTCGGCGAGACTGATATCCCGCTGCTGGCTATCTACTCGCACATGATACAGAGTCCCCTCTACCTTTCAAACTACCCCTACGGAAGACTCATAATGTTCCAGCTTGAGGAGTACATTGAAGGCAGGGATTTTGCCGACGAGGTGCTGAGGATATTCTCCCTCGGCAACCTGACTCCCAGGCACTGGATGGACAGGGCGGTAGGGGGGCAGATAAGCAACCAGCCGATGTTCAATGCGGTGGAAAATGCATTGCAGGCAACGGGAAGATAGCCGGTGTTACTTTGGGCCGGTTTTTACACCATTTTAAGGCAACGGCATTTTTGTCGTTTTGAGGCGCCGACTGCCGATGGTAGCCGGATAAACTATATCCCGGGCTCCTGTATGGAACCCGGGATAGTCTTTGTAGCATCGATTCGAAACAGGCATCATGGCGCGCAGGGAAACTCTCCCCGGTTTGCGGGTAAGCCTGCTGGTTATGGGTTATTTCAGGTTCTGACCCTGAACCAGTATAGTCAGGTCACGGGGGTTCAGGCTGCCTGCATCGATGCAGCCTTCCACTGTCCGCCTTTCTCCCGGCAGCAATGAGATATAGTTGTCGTTCCAGAATACCGGCAGTACCGGGTCATGGCCATCTTTTTCAACCAGCATTGCTTCGATAAAGAAAGCGATCAGGTCTGACTGATTGTTATAGTCGACGCTGAAACGGATGCGGCCCCCATTCTCGGTTATCGTTAATGAATAATCGATGTCGGTTTGCGGCATGCTGTTTATTGCCGTAAGGTCGGCATGCTCCTTGTTTGGTGTCCAGTACCAGGTGGTCCTTTCAAAATCGGGAACGTCAGCCTTCGTTGACAGCCAGTAAAAATTGTTCACTATCTCCTCACCATTGCTGCCATTTAATCTCAGATCAAGGAAATATGTGGTGGTGAGGCCTTCGATCCGGGGCATCTCAATTACCATTTGGGCGTTGTTGGCAGGTATGCTGAATGACTTTTCTTCACTGAACAACAGGTTTGAGTTGATATCGTAGACTTTTACTTCCAGGGTCAGATCATTGCCGGGGGTGAGGTGATCATTGTTGACATATATATTGCCGTCACCATAATTATATATGGGCAGCAGAGGCGCTGCAGCCTTTTTTGTGCCGTAAAAGGCCCCGTTGGGCATCAGGAAATAGTCGAAAAGCTGCCAGTAGAATGTTGGCCAGGCCGAATTGTACATCCACTGCACGACGCCGGTGCTGTGAAACTTGTTGACGGCGAAGGCCTCAAACATCGGCCTTATTGCTTCATAACTGCTAATCTGGTTCTTGAACAGGAAGTTCTCAAGATTGTCAGATTCACCATAACGTGCATGAAACGCTCCCAGGAAGCGGTCAAGGTTCTCGAAATTGTTCCTGCCGCTGTAATAGAGCCATGTATTATTAATGGGCCAAAGCTTATCGTCGGGCAGCATTCTTTTCAAGCTTGGAAGAGGCGGGATCTGAGGGCCCGGGCCAACCTCGGTATTAAAACCGAAGGCTCCGCCGTACCGTTCGTCAATATACCAGTATACCGGAGGTACCCAGTCATACGGACCTTCCATCTTGACCCCGGTCGGGCCGCTGATCGTGCTGGCACGCGGGTCACTGTCGCCCATCAGCATGGCTCCGCCGCAATAGCTCAGGATGGGTCTTGTGGTGTCTGCCCAGGCCATGATCTCGTTCAGCATGATCTCGAGACTTGGGCGGGGCAGCTTATCACTGCCGTAGGTCCAAATGGCAACGCTGGGATGGTGCCTGTGCCAGAGAACCTGGTCGCGGTAGTTGGCGGCGTGCAGCCTTTTTTCTTCCTCACCCCTGATGGTAACATATTGATCATGGGGTATACCGATGTAACTATCCCACTCCCAGTGCGCTGACCAGCCCAGCATAAGCAGCAGTCCGTATTCATCTGCCTTGTTCATAATAGTCCGGTTCCTTCCCCAGAAGCTTTCCAGCCTGATCGAGTTAAGGTTCATATGCTTTGCGTATTTCATCTGGGCGTCAACTCTTTCGTCAGGGTCGCCCAGCAGGATGTCATCCACCCATCCGCCGCTTTTTATCAACACCTTTCTGCCATTCACCTTGAAACCCCTGAACCCTGATTCATTCCAGAAATCCTCTATCTCCCTGATGCCAAAGCGGAAACTGTCATGGTCGCTCCGGGTATTGTCAACAAGAACATCCAGCTTAATGTCGTGAAGTGGCTGGCCGCCCATGTTGTTTGGCCACCAGAGTTCAGGGTTGCTTATATTCAGCTCGGTGTAATTTCCGGGCCTGAAAAAGACCTCCCTCTTTTCATTTGGCTCAAGCACAACATCCTGGCTTAGGGTTACATCGTCAAAGCGTGCCGTAACCGTTGCAGCCTGCTCCCTGTCTGTATGATTTGTAAGAATTGTGGAAACTGTCAGCTCGGCATAATCAAGAGTTTCCTTGTTGACCTTTGACACCACATTGGAGTGCCGCATTGAGACCGGCCCCGTGTGGCTGAGGTAAACCTCCCTCCATATACCCATCAGGCGGTCAGCCGGCGTCGGGTTCCAGTCCACGAACCCCTTGTGGACATCCTTCCCGAAAACAGGTGGTATGATCTCAACGGCAAGAATGTTCTCCCCGGGCCTTACAACGTTGCTGATATCAAAGTTCCAAACCCCGTATGAACCCTGTACCGAGTCGGCCCTTGCTACCTGTATGCCGTTAACCCATATATTGGCCCTGAAATTGATGCCATCGAAGGTGACCTGGTAATGATCCCATTCAGCCGTGTTTTCAACCTCGAACACCTTGCGGTACCACCAGGGCACCTCGTAAGGAGCCCTGTCCATATTTTCGAGAACATAGGGTTCGAACAGATCGGGGAAGAACCCATTCTGTCTCAGTCCGTGCATCACGGTGGCGGGCACCTCAACCGGATATCCGAAATACCTGTCGAACCCGGCCGAGGCAATCTCTTCAGCCGTGGCATTTACAGAATCTGACGAAAACATTTGCCACCCTTTGGCAAAATAATGTTTGTGTTCCATTTCACCGGGAGTTGGTTTGCAGGAGATGACAAGCGCCCCACAGCCAAGCGCTGCTGCTAAAAGTACCAGTTTAAGCTTCATAGTTGAAAGTTCAGGAGGTTAAAAATATATAATCAACTATTCAAATATATGGAAAACAACTGAATAGACATGCAAGCTTTTTATTATTTTTTATAAAGTCGGGTTAACCCGGAAGATGAATCATCTTTCAAAACTGAGTTGACTTGCTTGAAATCCTCATCAGCCTTCGGCAGACAAAATAACATGAATTCCACATTCTCCTGCAATTGACTCCGAACAGTTCGCTGAACCTTTGCCGGGTTAAATTGTTTTTATATATTATAGGGCCGGAATCGGCCAGTGGTCTTATTGAAAACTATAAATCATTTGTTATGGGAAACAGGATTTTTAAAACTTCTACAGGATCCATGCACTTTGCGTTACTGCTCATTCGTGCAGGTTTTGGGGTGATGTTCATGATCCACGGATGGCCGAAGATTGCCGGAGGTGTTGATACGTGGACGTGGCTTGGCGGCAACATGAGCGTTATAGGTATTAGTTTTGCACCGGCATTCTGGGGCTTCATGGCTGCCATGGCTGAATTCGCGGGTGGTCTTTTGCTTGTTCTCGGAGTGCTTACCAGGCCGGTTGCCGCGATGCTGCTGTTCACGATGCTGATCGCAACCTTTATGCATATCGGCGCCGGAGATCCTATAAATTCAGTTCTTCACCCGCTCAAGGGTCTCGTTGTCTTTGCAGGACTCCTTTTCAGCGGAGCAGGCAAATACTCGGTCGACAATATGCTGGCACGCTGACCCGCCTTTTATTCGTTATGTGCAATGTGCATATTGGGCATATAACCTGCAGGGAGAAGGCCATCTGCGAAACACCGCTGTTTTGCTTTCTGGTGA
>REEN01000021.1 GCA_007695015.1 Marinilabiliales bacterium | reverse complement strand
AAATCCATGTTTTGATCGTTTTGTGCCATATGCACGTTAATAATTGAACCTGCTGCAAATAAGCAGATTGTTAATGTAAGAATTATTTTCTTTTTCATGAGACTAAAATTTATTTTTTGATAAACATTGTCTTATTTTTACCATGATATTCCATGGCTGAAACCTTTCTGGTGCAACCCGGAAAGGGTTGTTATTCGGTAGATTTCATTTCTGGAACCGGGACTTACCCGTTCAGCGATTAATTGTCTCCTGGCATAATTCACCTCCTTTCTTTTTAGAAAGGGAGCCGGAAGAGGAAGCTTAATCTGTTGAAGACTTGGTGGCTTCCTCTTCTTTTCCCCATTTGTTAGTAGTTAATATTCATTCGTTTCTTTCACTAATCCCAACATTCATTCACTTTAATTTCATACAAGATATATCATCCCACTCCAAAAATTCCGGAGTATAGAAAATTCAGTTTATTTATTTTAAGTTTAAATAATGCAGAAATATTATCCTGTGCTGGCAGAGGATTAAATGTGGTTGAGTGTACTGTTCAGTTTCCGCCATATAATATGGTGCATCCAATAGTTAGATGCAAAGTGCAAGCCTATTTTATGACACTTAAAAACAAGATTGTGGATTGGTGGGATACAATTTCAGATCAATAAACCCCGTCACTAAAAAATTATAGCCTTCAGCCCGGCGAATTCCTGCAGCGGCAGAAAATCCTTGTCATTATGAAGGAGCCTTATTTTGTTCTCTATACAGAAGGTGGCAATAACCATATCAACTGTCTTGCGGATGGTGATCCCCTTATTTCTTAATTTCCTGCGATTGCCTGAGGTGGTGATCGCTATTTCTCTTCCGAAGAGGTTGAGGCAGGGCAGACTCTCCATTATTTTCCTGCCGGTTGCATAATCCCTGTCAGACCCAAACCCCTGCAGTACCTCCAGCATTATAAGGTCGCCGGTTACAAATACTTCACGGCCCAGGTTGTCATACAGGTAACAGGCCGGAGGGTTGTCGATACCATTGAAGTAATCAATCCATACTGATGAGTCAACCAGTATCATTTGTCCAGCCTCATTTGTTCAAGATCCCCGTGCCATTTGAGTTTTCCCCTGAAAGCCCTGATCTTTTCCTGCTCCTTAAGGGAAACAATAAGCTTTAAGCCTTCTTCAACAGTGGCTTTTTTGGTCTTGTGACCGGTTATTGACATGGCTTTCTTCATCAGCTCATTATCAATCACGATATTTGTCCTCATAATGTGTATGTGTTTGTCCAAATATACACATAATTGTTTAAAGAACCGCAGGCAGAACTGCTTGTATTTCTTTCCGCAGCTTTAGGACATTACTGCAGGGCCAATATATCCCGATCCATATAATGATTTGAATGTTATTCCCGTTTTTACTATATTGGAGATCCTGTTATTAAAAAAACATGGTGATCATGCGATATACGGTTACCGGAATACCTGCCATCCTGATTGCTGCAGCATTGTTTTCCTGCTCCGAAGAGTTCCTCCACAAGGAGCCGCAGGGCATCACTGCAGAGACCGTCTTTAAAAATGAAAAGGGAATAGAGGCCCTCCTGCTGGGAACTTACGGCATAATAAGCGGCGGGGCCCTGTGGGAGGTCAGCTGGGGAGCCTCAATACAGAACTGGACCTACGGCTCGGTGGCATCTGACGATGCATACAAGGGGTCGGAGTTTAACGACCAGTTGGAGATAAATGAGATCGAAAGATGGAATGTCAGCCCCGATAACCCGTACCCGGCCGAGAAGTGGAAATGGGCCTTTGGCATGGGGGTTTACCGCGCCAACGAAGTGCTGAGGATAATCGGGCTGACTGAAGACCTTAAGCCGGCCGCCGAAGCAAGGCTGAGGGCCGAGGCCCGCTTCCTGAGGGCATTTTACAACCTTGAAGCGTGGCTGGTTTTCGGGAACATCCCTATAATTACCGAAGATGCTCCCGACCCGGCCGAAGTAACCAATATCAACCCGGAGGGCGCGGTGCTTGAGCATATAATCGGCGACCTGAAATATGCAGCGGCTAACCTTCCGGAGGTGCAGTCAGAGGTAGGCCGTCCCACCAGGTACGCCGCCAAGGCCCTGGCTGCCAAAGCCTATATGCAGGAGTTGATGTACGCCGAGGCCAAACCGCTGCTCGATGCTGTGATAAACAGCGGCAGGTACGAGCTGATGCCCAACTTTTTTGATAATTACCGTATTGTCCACAACAACAACCCTGAATCGATATTCGAGATACAGGCAAATGTTTCTGATGGAGCATGCTGTTTCGGTAACGCCGAAATGGGCATTGGCCTCAATTTTCCGCACGGAGCTGATATAGGAACCTGCTGTGGTTTCCACCAGCCGTCGCAGAACCTGGTTAATGCATTTCGGGTTGACGAAAGGGGCCTGCCCATGTTTGAGAGTTTTAACGATACCGACCTCAAGAATGATATGGGTATTCCCTCGGCTGAGACTTTCGTTCCCTTTGAAGATGAGGTTGACCCGAGGCTGGACCGGACGGTGAGCCGGCGGGGGATACCTTACAGGGACTGGGGAATAAACAGGGGACGGGACTGGATACGTGACCAGGACTTCGGTGGGCCTTACCTGCCCGCTTCAAAACCCTTTATATATCAGCATGAACGTCCATGGCACGGTACGACGTGGATGCCTGCCGCAAACCCGAACAACTACCGTTACCTCAGGCTTGGCCATGTGCTGCTGTGGAGGGCAGAGGTGGCTGCATACGAAGGGGATCTTACACGTGCCCGCTTATACGTGAACATGGTCCGCGAGCGTGCTGAAAACGAGGTGGTTATGGGGAGGGTGCAGATTCACGAGCTGCCCCCGGGCGTTTATCCCTGGGGGCCGGGGACAACCAGGAGGGATCACCTTACCGGCGGTTCGGTGGACTGGAACGTGCCGGCTGCCAATTACAATGTAGGGCTTTATGATGAGCCTTTCGGCGGAAGGGCGGAGGCGATGAGGGCGGTGCAGTGGGAGCTGCGGCTGGAATTTGCCACCGAGGGGCACCGTTTCTTCGACCTGAGGCGCTGGGATAACCTGCCGCCAGAGCTTAACTCCATGCCGATGGCAGAAACCCTCAATTCGTTCGCAGAGGCCGATACCCGCATCAGGGACTTTATGAACGGGGCGGCGTTCATCCCCGAAAGGGACAAATACCAGCCCATCCCGCAGTCGCAGATAGACATGCAGCCAGGAGTGCTGGTCCAGAACCCGGGGTACTGATCCGGCATAAAAGGCAACCACCTTTATCCTGGCTCACCCATCCGATAACCGGGGCACTGGTTCTGGTTTTGCCATAAGAAGATGTACGTTACGGGCTTACCTTATTGTATCCGGTTAAGTTAAAACTTAGAACTCAAGGTGTTTTTTAATCTCTTTCAGAAACACTTTTACCTGATCAAATAAAGGAAGCACTAGTTGCTCATCAAAATCAAACAGATCTCCGTAGTCTCCTTTCTGCCTGTAATCAAACAATTTTGAAAAAAGTTTTCCCTGGTTTTTATCAATCAGCCCCTTTTTTATAAACTGAAGATTAAACTGGTTCCTTGCACCATCATGAGTATGTGTTTCAATATTTTTTTTAAGCAGCAAGGCAATCACTGCATAAAAACATGCATAATATAGTCTGTTTATTATCGTGTTCCATCTTTTTTTCTCCAATAGTATCAAAGCATCATCATAGGATTCTAATCCTCTCTGATACCTGTACCGTATATAATCATCTCTGCTTTCAATGGTCATAGCCTTATACCCTCTTTCTTAATGCTTTTATATAACGGCGAAAAAATCAGGTCTCTGTCCCATATTTTTTTTGGATATATGAATGTAGAAATGATTTCTCCTGTCTCAAGTTCCAGGTCATAAAGCGGTCCTCGGAATTTATCCTCTATCTCGTTGGTTATCGCTTTGTTTTCGACTAAAATCAGTACATCCCAGTCAGAATCTGCACGGGAGTCTCCCCGGGCTCTCGAACCGAAAAGCCATGCATCAGCATTAGCATCCTTTTCCCGGATTACCTTCTTAATTTGCTCTATTAACTGGCTTCTATCCATTTTCAGATTTGATTCTGACTAAACAAAGATACAACAAATTGCTTATCTGTAGATATACAGCCAGGAGTGCTGGTCCAGAACCCGGGGTACTGATCCGGCATAAAAGGCAACAGCCTCCGGCCCGGCGTACCGGCACGGAATAAGGGGTTTTGAAACCGCTTGAAAAGCAACTGCCTTCAGTCCCCGAATTCCCGAAGCGGCATAAATCCCTGGCATTATGAAGTAGCCTTCTTCTGTTTTAATACCGGCAGGTTTCTGTTTGTGGAGAGTGTGCCATAAAACCGGTTTTGTTTTTTGATATATTCCTGTATTTTTGAAAGGAACTCTAACCAAAGCAAAGGGATTTATGAGAAGATTTTTTATTTATTCGGCAATCTTTTTTTATGTTGTTTCACTGCGGGCTCAGAATGTAGGCAGCATTAAAGGCGATCCCGATTTTTTTCCGGTTTCTGTCTGGATGCAGAGCCATACCAATGCCCAGGCTTATAAAGATATAGGCATCAATATGTTTATCGGGATTTGGGGAGGCCTTGACAGGGAAAAACTTGATGCATTCAAAGATGCCAACATGCTTGTTATCTGTGATCAGAATGAATTTGGGCTTAAAAATCTCGATGAGCCGGCTATCTACGCCTGGATGCATGATGATGAACCTGACAATGCCCAGTGGAACAGTACCACTAACCAGTATGATCCCTGTGTTGACCCGGCTGAAATTATCAGAGATTACAGGCAGATCAAAAAAAATGATCCATCCCGCCCCGTATACCTCAACCTGGGGCAGGGTGTTGCCTGGCCAAACTGGATTGGCCGCGGGGAGTGCTTTGGAGATAACGATTCCTACAAAATTTCAAAAAACGGGTACCTCAAGGGCTGTGATATTGCCTCCTTTGATATTTACCCTGTAAATAATTATGATGACGAAACAAGCGGGAATCTATGGTATGTCGCCAAAGGAATCGAAAATCTTTTGAAATGGTCCGACTATTCAAAGCCCGTCTGGTGCTGGATCGAAACTACCAAAATAAATGACCAGAGTCCCCGGAAGCCGACTCCTTCGGAAGTCAGGTCCCAGGTTTGGATGGCCCTGATCCATGGAGCCAGCGGATACGGATACTTCTGTCATTCCTTCACGACAGATCCTCCCTTTGATGATGCTGCAGTTTTGCGTGATCCGGAAATGGTCTCTGCCATCAGGGAAATCAATATGCAGGTGGCTTCACTGGCAAGGATACTCAACAGTCCTTCAACCGAAGGATTTGCCTCTGTAGTGAGCGCCGATAAGAGTGTCCCTGTTGCTGTAATGACCAAAAATGATGGTGATGCAGATTATATTTTCTCGGTGGCAATGAGGCCCGGGGCTACCGAAGCAACCTTTATAGTTGCTGATGGAAAGAATGTTGAAGTGCTTGGTGAAAACCGGACCATCAGAATTGAAAATGGAAAATTTACCGACAGTCTTGCGGACTATGGTGTCAACTTATACCGGATAACCAGGTGAATTGTACAACCGGTACTAAAATTAGAATGTTTTGGTTGCCTGAAGCAAGGCATAGCCGGGTTTTTTACCGGGTTCTCTTTCAAAGATCTTTAGTTCCTTTTTTATTTCTGCTTCTTTTTTTCTTCCCGCTCCGGCTTTACGGTTCGGGCGATTCGCTCCGGCAGGTGGTGGCCGACAGATTTTTACGGCTGAATGAGTCTTACCGGCAGGAGAAACTTTATATCCACGCCGACAAGTCCCATTACCTTCCCGGGGAAACTGTCTGGTTCAGGCTTTACCTTACCGATGCATCGTCCCATGAGGCTTCACCTCACAGCCGGATCGTTTATGTAGAACTTGCCGATACCGCTGGTGTTGTGGCCGAAAAGCGCTATATCCGGGTAACCGATGGCATGGGAAGCGGCGACTTTTTGCTCGGGGTTGATTTTGAATCCGGCTCCTGGATCCTGCGGGGCTATACCAACTACATGCTCAATTTCAGCAATACGCCCCTTTTCAGCATGGAGCTGAAGGTGCTGGACCCCTATGCAAGAGTAATATCCAGGTACGAGGGCGATGCCCTGCAAACCCCCTCAGGCGGATCCTCACCCGGAGCCTCACCAGAGACTGCCAACTCCCCCGGTGCCCGCAGGGACAGTGGCCAGGCAGCCGGCAATGACCCCCGGTCGGAGGCTGACCCCGAGGGCTGGAGTCCGTCGGCTGGAAATGGCTTCCGGTCGGCGGCTGATTCCGAAGACAGGAGTCCGGCGGCCGGCAATGACTTCCGGTCAGAGGGAGCCCGCATGGATGGCGCTGACGACCCTTTCGGGGGATTCTCCCCTGCAAACCATGTCAGCGTGCGGTTTTTCCCGGAGGGAGGCGATCTTGTCGGGGGACTTATGGCATCAGTGGCGGTGCAGTCTGCTGGCCCCGGCGGCAGGGGTGTGGAGTTGTCCGGACAGGTATATGATGACCTGGGGCATCCGGCCGGCAGTTTTAGCACCGGCCGTTTCGGCCTTGGCCGGTTTATGTTTAGCCCCTTACCCGGCAGGCATTATCATGCGGTGGTTGAAAAAGGAGAAAAGAGACACAGATTTGAGCTTCCGCCCATGAAACTGCAGGGATACACATTCCAGGTCAATAACAATATGCCGGACATGTTGCTGGCAAAGGTTGAGGCCAACGTGGCTGGCGGCCTTGGCGGTGCTTTGCTGGCCGGGCATATCAGGGGAGAGCTTTTTTACCTTGCAGAATTGACAGAGGGCGATCAGGCTCTCATTCATATTGATAAACTGGGCCTGCCACCCGGTATAGCCCATTTCACGCTGATCTCGGCCGACGGGTTGCCGGTGGCCGAAAGGCTTGTTTTTACAGGCAGTGAAGATACCATGGCACATCTGAATGTATCTGCCGCAAAAGAAACCTACGGCAACAGGGAGAGGGTTGAGCTTGAGCTTGAGCTGACCGACGACTTTGATTATCCGCTGGCGGGTAATCTTTCATTGTCGGTAACCGACAGCTACGTGGTGCCCTCACACCATGACCAATATAATATAGTCAGCCATCTTTTATTAAGTTCCGATTTGCCGGGATATATCGAAAACCCGGGCTACTTCCTTGACCCGTCCAACGCCGACAGGCATCTTCTGCTTGATTTGCTGATGATGACCCACGGCTGGCGACGGTTCAGGTGGGAGGATCTGCTTGCCGGCAACTTCCCGGAAATCCTCTATCCCCCCGGCATGGGACATGTTATAAGGGGGCAGGTCACGTACAGAGACAGGCGAGAGGTCCCTTTAAGGTCGAACGTAACGCTTATGGCACTTGGAAAGGAATTCAGTTCAGCAAGCCAGACTACTGATGAGGATGGCCTTTTCCTGTTTGAAGGGATTGAATTCTACGATACAACTTACCTGGTACTCCAGGGAAATGTTTACCGCGAAAGAAGGGAGCAGCGCAGGACGCGGCGGGGCCTGGATGAGAACTTCACTGCCGGCAGGGACAACTGGATACGTTTCAATATAGATGAGCCGGATTTTGTTCAGGGCAGGGCAGATATACCGGCAGCCGTCATTGCCGGGGAGGTTATGGCGGCCTACTTCGAAGACTCGATGAAGGACCCCATACTCTCGCATCTTGACGATATATGGCACCTGGAGATGGAGGAGGTGGAGATACGAAGGCGCAGGCCGGCAGAGAGAACCTTTGACAGAAGGGCCTTCGAAAGAACAGGGTATGGAACCCCTATGGCTATGAGGGCCAGGCTTATACCTGATAAGGATCCTTTTGCGGACTCATATTTTGATCCCTGGCATATGATAATGGAATACCATCCCATGCTATTCAGACGGAATCTATCCTTATGGGAAATGAGTATGAGAGTGGGATGTTTTCTCAATGGAATAGAAGTTCAGGAGTGCAGGGAGATAGGTTATTCGCGAATTGATGAAATATCCTTTATAGATGTTTTGAAATTTCCGCAAACCTACCTTTATGGCCCTGACTTTCACACGGTTATTGCCATATATGAAAAGACCCCTGAAGATTACCAGCTTTCGGATGCCCCCATACCGGAGATAGTAAGGTTTGAGTTCCCGGGATACTACAATGCACGTGAATTCTATTCACCTGTCTATGATGATCCCGAATCGCGTGATTCCCGGCCGGATTACCGTACCACCCTTTTCTGGAACCCCGATATCAGCGTTGATGGCAATGGCAGGGCAAGGGTTTCATTTTTTACGTCCGACAAGTTATCTGCTTTCCGGGTGATTGTTGAGGGATTGACCGAAACGGGCATCCCGGTTTATGCAAGTGGCGAGTTCAGGGTGGAGGCTGATGCTCATGCCCGTTGATACAGAAATGGCGAATATGTACCCTGATAAACGTGATAATCAGATTGACAAAATGTTGCTAAGATATACTTCCGGGATATTACTGGTGTTGATGCTCATTGCAGGATCTGCAATTGAAGTTCGTGGACAGGTTATCAGGGGAACGGTCATTGACAGCCAGACTGACGATGCAGTCAGTTTTGCCTCGGTATTTTTCAGCGGCACCATAGTCGGAACTGTTGCCGATGAAAACGGTGAATTTGAGCTGGATATATCCAGGCACGCTACATTGCCGTTATCGGTCAGCGCAATTGGATACTCTTCAGTATCACTGGAAGGTATTTCCACAAGTGAACCCCTGCTGGTATACCTAACTCCCATGGTTTATGATATACCCGCGATCGATATAAGCGGCAGGTCGCTTGAGAGGGAAAGAATGGCCAACCTGCAAAATTTCAGGAATCAGTTCCTGGGCATGACATCATATGCCGGCAGATGTGAGATACTTAATGAGGAGGATATCACATTCAATTACGGATCCGAAAGTGACACGCTAAAGGCCGTCGCTTTAAAACCTCTGCAGATCCATAATAAAGCACTGGGGTATATTATCACCTTTTATCTCGAAAATTTCGAATATTGCCGGGGAAGCCGCAATGTCATCTATACCGGAAAGTTTATTTTTACGGATGACGGATCAGGCAGGATTTCCGGGAGCTTTAATGAAATCAGAAGAAACAATGTCTACGGAGGATCGATAATGCATTTTTTTCGTTCATTATGGGCTGATGACCTCGAAGCCCAGGGATTTTCGGTGCTTGATCAGGCTGGTAACTCTCTCAGTTATCAAGATATAGTTATCATTGAGGAGGGCCAGAAATACCTGGTGTGCCCGGAAAATCTTATTATTTCCTACTTCGGTTATAGTGGGACGGGAAGAGTACGTAACACCAGAAGCTTTCTGCGCCTTCTTAAAGACCGGGTCTCTTTTCAGGAATGCGGTTATTTCGATCCTGTTGCCATAATACTGGGTGGAGATATGGGCAGGCAACGTGTGGGCGACATGCTGCCAATTGGTTTTGTTCCTAAATAAGCTGGAAGGTAAAACTCCCAGATATCTTCGGGGGGTAAAACCCCTGACAGCTGAGCTTGAGGACAGCAGCTTTGTTAAATTATCGAGATAATTATTCGCAAACATCATAAGTTCAAATACTGCAACAAGTACCTGTTCATCCCTGCAAACCTTAAATTTCGTCATTAGTTATTGTTTTAGAAGAGATGTATTTTTTGTATCTTTGAGATTATGGAGAATAAGAATATTAACAAAGAAAGATTAATAAAATATTGGATTGACAATTCAGATGATGATTACGATGCGATGATTGATATGTTCAAATCCAAAAGATACAGTTGGTCTTTATTTATAGGACATTTAATGATTGAAAAATTGTTAAAAGCTTTATACGTCAATGTAAAATCAGATTATCCTCCATACATCCATAATTTATTAAGACTTGCAGAGAAAGCAGATTTAAACCTTGACAATGATAAAAAGGAGCAATTAGTAACAGTAACAGCATTCAACATTAATGCTCGATATGATGATTATAAATTGAGCTTTAAGCAACGATGTACTCCGGAATTCACGAAAGAATGGATTGATAAATTAGAAGAATTGAGAAAATGGATAAAGCAATTAATAAAACAATAACAGAATACATTAAACTGATTCAACAGGAGTATCCTGATTTTGAGTCTGTTTATGTTTTTGGTTCTTATGCAAGGGGAAACTCAAACCTGGACAGTGATATTGATTTAGCTTTAATTTTCAGGGATTTGGATGATTCGAAACGTTTTGATATTCAAGTTCAATTAATGTTGTTAGCTTCTCAAATTGACACACGAATTGAGCCACATCCTATTTCGCATAATGATTTTTACTCCGATAATCCATTTGTTGATGAGATAAAAAGGACTGGATTTGAAATATTTGCAAAAGCCACATCATAAGTTAAATATGTAAGACACTGAGCGGGCCGCGACTTTCAATGAGTTCATAATATGTTCATCCATTTATGCTCCTTGCCAAACATCTGCAAAAACAACAGCAATTCAGCGGGAATTTTTTAATAGTGCAAACAGGGTGATTTTTCAAAAAAAAGCACTCTTGACCTTGTGTGGGTTGCAATAGTCACCAACTAAGTTTTCCCCGAAAGGGTGATTTCATTATTGTTGATATGTCATAGTTGCGTACCCCAGTCTTCGACCCTGCCTGTGAGAGAGGGGGAAGGTGAAATTCCTTCTTCCTACTCGACCCATGGGAACGTTGTGGCTCATTCTGAAAGTAAATACGGCTCAATATTGTGGTGATTTGAGCCATAATGATTATATTTGTGAGCCGTAAATTATAACTCTATGATTGACAATAGGGAATTCGAAATAATTGAACTCATAAAGAAGAGGCAAGAAGTTTCTTCAAAAGAAATCTTTGAAGGTATTTCATCATCAATTAGTTATGCTACTGTTAAGAGAATGCTTTCCAAACTGATTGATGAAAACCTCTTAACAAAGAAAGGCCAGGGAAAATCAACGAAATATTTGATTTCACCTACCTATGAAATTTTATATCCTGTTGACATTGAAAAGTATTATGAAAAAGAAATTGACGAAAGGGACATCAGGGAAAGTTTTAATTTACGGCTCATACCAGGAACACTTAAAGAATGTAGCGTTTTTGCAGCCAGTGAATTGGAGCAATTAGATTTACTTCAAAAAAAATTCAAGGAGAACATCTCCCAGCTATCTGAAACAGAATACAAAAAGGAGTTGGAAAGATTGGCAATTGATTTAAGTTGGAAATCGTCTCAGATTGAAGGGAATACATACTCTCTATTGGAAACGGAAAGACTACTGAAAGAAAAGGAAACCGCATCAGGGAAAACAAAAGAAGAAGCAATTATGCTTCTAAATCATAAAGATGCCATTGACTTTATAATTGAAAACCATGACTACCTGATTCCATTATCTGTTTCGAAAATAGAAGATATACATAGTCTATTGATGAAAGAGCTCGGGGTTGACAACAACATAAGAAAAAGAAGAGTGGGTATATCAGGAACAAATTATCGACCCTTAGACAATGAGTTTCAAATTTCAGAAGCCCTTTCAAATATGTGCGAATTGATCAATAACAAAGAAAACGTATTTGAGAAAGCGTTACTTCTGCTTGTTTTAATTTCATACATCCAACCATTTGTGGATGGAAATAAAAGAACGGCAAGAATTGTTAGCAATGCTGTTCTGATGAATCATAAGCATTGCCCAATGTCATTCAGAACGGTTGATTCTGTTGAATACAAGAAAGCCATGCTTTTATTTTATGAACAGAACAACATTTCAAGTTTTAAAGAAATTTTTATAGACCAATTTAATTTTGCTGTAAATACTTATTTTTAACGAGACGATTAAAAAAAAATAGCTACAACAAGGGAATCAGGGACACGTTGGGGGCCATAATACTAAGCGGAGAGATGGGTAAACAACGTGTGGGCGATATGCTGCCAATTGGCTTTATTCCCAAATAATTATTTTTTGGAATTAGTGGATATAATGCAAACTTAAGTCCGCAGCCGGATCATCGAAAGCAAAACCGGCCGGCAAAGGGTGGCAAAGACTTTTTTCAAAATCAACCATTCCTACAGGATGCCTCCCCCCGTTTAAATAATTCGCAGTTGCAAACCTCAGGCTGGGCAAATTGCCTGCAGGGTCCAGTATTGCCAGCGAAAGAACATAAGTTCCTTCGGGGATATCCACTTTAAATTGTCCTTTTACCCTGTTTTTATGTGGTGGTATTTCCCATTTCCCCTTCTCCGTTGCGTTCCAGTCCGCGTCGGGTAAATATTCCGACCATCCCGAAACGGCTGTCCATTCAGGGTCAGTCCATTTTTCACCGGGCAGCCAGTCTCTTATATCGGCATCTTCGAAAGTGTATCTCCAGACCGGCTTATGTTTATTTTTATCAAGGAGTGCCACTTCAACGGGCCAGTCATAATAAAAAGGCGCCGAGCCTGTATTGATCACATCAAATTCCAAATACAAGGAATCGCTCAAGGAGAAACGCACCTCGTCAAGTATATACCGGTATCCAAAAGCTTTCTGGATTTCTTCTGCTCCTTTAACTGCTTCATCGTTATTTTGATCATAATTTTCAATCCAGCGAAGCTGGGTACAATGCAGCCAGCGAATTGAATTAATTACAAAATCCCGGTGTTTTTTTACGGCCACACTTGCTGTAGGCGAAGAACCGGGTTGAATGTCAGCGTTTCCCCAGTCATAAGCGACTTCGCCACCAACATAATTCTCAAGATAACGTCCGCCATTATTCATTTGCCTGATACTGTTCCCATGCGGCCACATCTGTTCGTAATGGGCCCATGAATCCCAGTATTCCCCGAAAGGGTGATCTGTAAATTCTTTCCAGTTATGCCGCACCGAAATTTTTTTGTTCCTGAAAGCTTCAGCAAATGCGTCGCCCACAAGTTTCTGCATTTCTGCCGGCCAGTATTTATTATCACCACTCCAATGCAGATAGACTCTTGGGATTACTTTTACATTGCGGTCTTCTACTCCCTTCCATTTTTCATCACACACTTCTATTATTTTCTCTATACCATCGGTTTCATGGTTTTCGAGCTCATTCCACCGGATGTAAGTGTGTGCTGTCGTGGCCCAGGGATGCTCATATATTCCCCGGGTGGTAAACCCTTTCATCGGATTTCGCAGAGCATGTTCATATTTTGCGGGCCTTACAATAGTAAATTGTTTGCCGCGATTCCACATCCGGAAGTCACCGATGCTTTCGGGTGTGGATCTTATGACAGGATTGCCGGAGTCAGCGGTTCCCAAATATTCATAGCTTTTCTGCCCGGAAAGAATTGCAAGTGACAGAAAGCAGGTCAGTATCAGAAATGATCTCTTGTGCATTGCAATTATTGGTTTTTTCAGGTTCACAATTACTTTCACACCAGCGGTCAGATTCCCGGCATCGGCATCGATTTTGATCCCTATGAGTTTGCAAACCGGGAGGTTATTTAAAAAACCGGATGCAGCACTGCTTGTATTTCTTTCCGCTGCCGCAGGGGCAGGGGTCGTTGCGGCCTGCTGCAGGGACTGAAGCCATGGCAGGCTGTTCTTTCTGCTTTATCCACTGCATCACGTTTGCAGGTGGCTTTTTGGCCCGCAGTTGTTTTGTCATGTAGTCCATGTAGGGCTTTACATGATCGAAGAACATCTCATATGCTTTGCACAGGTAATTCAGTTCAGGTTCGCCTTCTTCGGTTGTACAGAAGCGGTGCTTGGGGCATTCTCCGTGGCAGGCAAACAGGAATTCACAGTCGCGGCATTTTTTCGGGAGACTCGTTCTTTTCTCCAGCCCGAACCGGGCCTGCCTCTCCTGCTGCATCATATCAAGAAGGGGGGTCTCTTTAATATTCCCAAGAAAATAGTCATGGTAAACAAAATGGTCACATGAGTAGAGGTCGCCATTATGCTCCATAACCGTGGCGTCGCCGCAGGTTTCAGAGAATACGCATAACCCCGGATTGCTCTCACCAACCCAGTTGGCCAGGGTGACATCGAAAAGCTGAACGTAATAGGTGCCTACATCCTTTCTTACCCACTCGTCAAAGATCTTAACCATGAAATTTCCGTATTTTTCCGGCTTGACCGACCAGTCCGTTACCTTCGCCTCGCCCCTGTGACGATGATGCACCAGGTGAACATCCTCCTCTCCGGGATCGGCGGTGTGTCTTTCGACAATGGGTATAAACTGCATAAACTGACTGCCGGTGCTTTTCAGGAAACGGTAAACTTCAATGGGTTTTTCAGATGTTTTGTCATTAACTACCGAAAGGGTGTTGAACTCGACTTTATGCTTTTTGAGCAGCCTTACACCTTCCATAACCCTGTCCCAGGAAGGTTCTCCCTTTACTGTAACCCGGTAGTGGTCGTGCACTTCACGCGGCCCGTCGATCGATAATCCTACCAGGAAGCCCTTTTCGTTCAGGAATTCGCAGAATTCATCGGTTAGCAGCGTTCCGTTAGTCTGTAATGCATTGTCAATCCTTTTTCCTTCGGCATATTTCTGCTGCAGTTCGACGGCCTTTCTGAAATAATCCACTCCCAGCATGGTGGGTTCGCCTCCCTGCCATACGAAGCTTACAACCGGAACGTCTTGTGACTGAATATACTCTTTTATGAATTTCTCCAGAAGATCATCATTAAGCCGGTAACCTTTGGCAAAAGGGTAGAGGCTCTTCTTCTCAAGGTAGTAGCAATAGGTGCAGTCAAGATTACACGCCGGCCCCACAGGTTTGAGCATAACCTGGAAGGCTGAGCGTTTCATGGGGAAGAAAAAATCCATGTTGTAAATAATTGTTGTACAGGGATCACCTGGCAATGCCGGTAAGGACTTCAAGCAGGCCTCCTGTGCAAAACTACCTAAAATTTCAATTAATTTTTTTATGTTTGTATCTCTTTTGCCGCAAGGTCAGGACAATCGTTCACAGGCGGAAATTACCGCCAATAAAACTGAAAGAATGCAGACAATAGGATACGACCTGGGAAGCTCGTCGATAAAAGTGAGTGTAATTGATACAGATACAGGAGAGTGTATAGCTTCCGCATTTTACCCGAAGGAAGAGATGCCTATCTCCGCTCCGCGGAGCGGCTGGGCCGAACAGGACCCGGAAATGTGGTGGAAGAACGCCCTGGTGGCGACCAAGCAGCTCTTTACCAATCCGGCAGTCAATCCCGAGGCCATTGCAGCCATAGGGATCTCATACCAGATGCACGGACTGGTAATGGTGGATAAGGATCTTAAACCCCTCCGCCCCTCAATAATATGGTGCGACAGCCGTGCCGTGGAGACAGGAGAGAGGGCATTCAATGCCATTGGGCCCGAAGAGTGCCTTGACTCCCTGCTCAATTCCCCCGGAAACTTTACTGCCTCAAAGCTCGCCTGGGTGAAGGAAAATGAACCCGGGGTATACAAAAGAATATACAAGATCATGCTTCCGGGCGACTACTTTGCCATGAAGCTTACCGGTGAGGCATGCATAACCCCGAGCGGACTCTCTGAAGGTATCTTCTGGGATTTCAGGAAGCATGAGGTGTCACAGGTCATCATGGATCATTTCGGGTTTGACGCGGACTTCATTCCAAGGGTGGTGCCAGTATTTTCGACCCAGGGAAGGCTTACAGCCGAGGCTGCCTCGCTGTTCGGGCTTAAGAAAGGCACGCCGGTTACCTACAGGGCGGGTGACCAGCCGAACAACGCGTTTTCGCTCAACGTGCTGAAGCCCGGCGAGATAGCGGCCACAGCCGGCACCTCCGGGGTCGTTTACGGGGTCAGCGATGAAATAAAATATGACCCGCAGTCAAGGGTAAACACCTTCGCCCACGTTAACCACGAAAAGAACAAAACCAGGGTGGGAGTTCTCCTGTGTATTAACGGCACGGGAATACTCAATTCATGGGTCAAACGCAATGTTGCCGGTCCGGGTACGGACTACAACGAGATGAACAGGCTTGCCGGGACAGTGGCCGCTGGCAGCGACGGCGTCAGGATACTGCCGTTCGGTAACGGCAGCGAGAGGATGCTTGGAAACCGTGATACCGGGTGCCATATCGGGAACGTCAACTTCAACGTACATAACAGGGCTCACATTATAAGGGCGGTCCAGGAAGGTATCGTCTTCGCCTTCCGCTATGGCATGGACATAATGGGCAAGACCGGCATCACCCCTGAGATGATCAGGGCCGGCAAGGCGAACATGTTCCTGAGCCCGATCTTCGCCACGAGCCTCGCAACACTTACCGGAGCAGGCATTGAACTATACAACACCGATGGTTCGCAGGGTGCGGCAAGGGCAGCTGCCATCGGTGCGGGTATTTATTTCTCTTTCGAGGAAGCGTTCGGCCAGCTCAAGGTTGTGGAAAGGATTGAACCCGATGGTAAAATTAAGCCGGCACTCGAAGAGGCTTATGCCGGATGGGTGGAACTGCTGAATTGCCAGATGCAGAAGGGTAAATAAAGCGGGCCATGTTAATCAAACAGGAAGGTGTTTTTCGCATGGCAGGCACCAGGATTAATTGATCATTGATATAGTAACAACAAAAACAATAATTATAACCAAAAAAATCGATTATGGAATATCTGAAAGGTGACAAGGAATACTTCAAGGGCATAGGAAAGATTAAATATGAGGGCCCTAAATCCAGGAACCCCCTGGCATACAGGTTTTATGATGAGAACAAGGTGGTTGCAGGCAAGAAGATGAAAGACCACTTCAGGTTTGCGGTTGCTTACTGGCACAGCCTGTGCGGCACCGGAGGCGACCCGTTCGGTCCGGGAACGAAGGTCTTCCCGTGGAATGGCAGCTTCGATCCCATGGTAAGGGCCAGGGAGAAGATGGATGCTGCTTTTGAGTTCATAACAAAGATGGGGATACCCTTCTACTGCTTCCATGACTACGATCTGGTTGATGAGGCCGCTACCATTAAAGAATCCGAAAATAGACTTCATGCAATGGTTGAGTATGCAAAGGAGAAGCAGAAGGCCTCAGGTGTGAAGCTGCTCTGGGGAACGGCCAACCTGTTTTCCCATCCAAGGTACATGAACGGGGCGGCCACAAACCCCGACTTCAACGTTGTAACCCATGCCGCTACCCAGGTTAAGAATGCCATCGATGCCACCGTTGCTCTTGGTGGTGAGAACTACGTGTTCTGGGGAGGCAGGGAAGGATATTTCTCTCTGCTGAATACCGATATGAAAAGGGAAGTTGAGCATATGGCAAGATTCCTGACAATGGCAAGGGACTATGGCAGGAAGAACGGCTTTAACGGCACCTTCCTCATCGAGCCCAAGCCCATGGAGCCCACCAAGCACCAGTATGATTACGATGCTGCCGCTATTATAGGGTTCCTGAATAAATACGGACTTGCGGGTGATTTCAAGCTTAATATTGAGGTTAACCATGCTACGCTTGCAGGCCATACTTTCCAGCATGAGTTGCAGGTGGCTGCCGATAGCGGATTGCTGGGAAGCATCGACGCCAACAGGGGTGACTACCAGAACGGGTGGGATACCGACCAGTTCCCGATAAACCTGTATGAGCTTGTTGAAACCATGCTGGTAATAATTGAAGCCGGAGGTTTTAAAACAGGAGGTATTAATTTTGATGCCAAGACCAGGAGAAACTCTACTGATCTCGATGATCTGTTTATAGCCCATATTGCAGGAATGGATGTTTTTGCCAGGGCACTGGAAGTAGCATACGATGTTCTTGAGAAGTCACCTTACAAGAAGATGAGAGCTGACCGTTATAAGTCCTTTGACTCAGGTAAAGGTGCTGAGTTTGAGCAGGGCAAGCTTACGCTGGAAGACCTGCGCAAACTTGCAGTTGAGAATGGCGAGCCCGAGCAGTTGAGCGGCAGGCAGGAGTTGTACGAGGCTATTCTGAATCATTACATATTGTAATGCTTGTCTGTTTAAACGAGTAAGCTGATATCCCCCATGTTTTGCTGCTATATCTTTCCGGCAGGCATGGGGGTTTATTTAACCTGCTGTTATCAAGGTCGGGTAAGATGTTGCAAATAGATTACTTTAAACAGAACGGGTAATTATTCATATAAAATAAAATTTCATAACAATGGGCTCCGCATTTGATTTAATAGACTATATCGTTTTCATCATTTATGTATTGATGATAGTTGGTATAGGATTATATGTATCCCGTTCCAGGAAAGGAGTTGAACGAACTTCGCAGGACTATTTTCTGGCCAGCAGATCGCTTAAATGGTGGGCGATAGGAGCATCGCTTATTGCAGCTAACATCTCTGCTGAACACTTTATTGCCATGTCCGGGTCAGGATACAGGATCGGCCTGGGTATTGCCGCGTATGAATGGATAGCTGCCATTGTCCTGATCATAGTCGGAAAATATTTCCTGCCCATGTTTCTCGATAAGGGGATATATACCATGCCCCAGTTTATCGAAAGCAGGTATAACAAGAGTGTAAGTGTTGCTTTTGCTGTTTTCTGGCTGCTGGTTTACGTTTTTGTTAACCTGACAACGGTGATCTGGCTGGGGGCGCTCGCTATGGATCGTATCATGGGTATTCCTCTGATGTGGGGTATTCTGGGACTCGCTGCTTTTTCGGCTGTTTATTCTATTTATGGCGGACTTAAGGCAGTGGCGTGGACCGATGTGGTGCAGGTGTTCTTTTTGATTGGCGGCGGACTTGTTACTACAGTCCTTGCTCTCTATGCTGTTTCGGGAGGTGAGGGTATTTTTCAGGGCCTGTCTGTTATTTACGAGAAGGCAGGTGAATCTCATTTCGGGATGATCGTAGCAAAGGATACAATAGTTCCCGATGGTGCCGGAGGATTTACAGACGCATTCAACGACCTTCCCGGTCTTGCTGTTATATTTGGCGCCATGTGGCTTACCAACCTGGGATACTGGGGTTTCAACCAGTTTATCATTCAGAAGGGCCTTGCAGCAGAAAATATCCAGCATGCGAAACGGGGACTGATTTTTGCGGGATATCTGAAGATACTTATACCTGTTATTGTCATACTCCCCGGAATTGCGGCTTATGTATTGTTTCAGCATCCGGAACTTCTTGAGTCAAGGGAATACATTGGCGAGATAGGCCGGGCTGATGAGGCTTATCCCTGGCTTTTGAAGAATTTCGTTCCGGCGGGTATCCGGGGACTCACTTTTGCGGCACTGGTGGCGGCTATTGTATCATCATTGTCGGCCATGATAAACAGTACTTCCACAATTTTTACCATGGATATTTACAAGCCTTTCTTCAGGAAAGAAGCCAAAGAAAAGGAGCTTGTCAAGGTTGGGCGTATTGTTGCCTTTATCGCCCTGGTAATTGCCGTTGCTTCTGCAAGGCCGTTGCTTGGGGGACTGGATCAGGCATTCCAGTATATCCAGGAGTACACGGGCTATATCTATCCGGGTGTAGTAGTGGTATTCGGGATGGGGCTGTTCTGGAAGCAGGCCACTGCCCGGGCTGCCTTATGGACCGCCATAGCTACAATCCCTGCAGGTATATTGATCAAGATATTTTTCCCTGAAATGCCCTTTATACTGCGAATGGGGTATGTCTTCATCCTGCTTGTCTTTATAGCATCAATAGTCAGTCTCAGGGACAGGAATCTTGTTGAAGGCACACTGCCGGCAGGAAGGAAAGCAAGGTTTATGACAAATACTGGTTACGGGTTTGTTATTGCTGGCATCATTACTCTTATGCTCGGTATTGTGTTTACCGGCCCGCTGGCGCACCTTGGATTTGAGTCGATATTCATGCTTGCAACCGGGTTTGGTTTTATTGGCATGATCTTCATCCTTAACTCCAGGATGAAAAAGGTTGATAAAAAATCATTTGATATAAACCCGGAACTGTTCAAAACGGGTAATGCGTTTAATTTCGGAGCTGCCGGTATTATATTGATAGTGGGGTTGCTATACTATTTCTTCTGGTAGGGCCCCGTTTTTTGACCGCTTTAATTAGAGATAGTATTATGGAATATATGTTTTCATTGCGCATACAGCAAAGCGCGATAGTGGTAACTCTCATCCTGTTTGTTGTGACCGGCTGCGGCCGGGAGAGCAATACCGGAATACAGGCCCACGATGAGGTTGTGCTATCGGTTAGCTTCAGCCACGACAGCCGTTACCTGGTTACCGGGAGTGCCGACGGCACTGCACGTGTTTTCGATGCACTGAACTCCTGGGAAATGGTATGTGAGCTTGCAGGGCATGGATCCTGGGTGTACCAGTCGGAGTTCCTGCCCGGCGACACACAGATAGTCACTGCCGGCTTTGACGGCGACCTGAAGTTGTGGTCGTTCATGCCCTGTGAGGAGCTTCGCACTTATGAGGGACACACCGACAGGGTAAGGGCTGTTTCGGTACATCCTTCGGGGAGGAGCTTTGTGTCATGCGGATGGGATTCTACATTTATCAGCTGGGACAGGGAGAGAGCAGAAAAGCTGTTCCGTATCCGCGGGCATGATGAAAAGATTTGTGATCTTACCCTTTCACCCGACGGTTCGGTCATTGCCACAGCCAGCCGTGATAACCTCGTTTCACTGTGGGATAAGGCAACAGGTTCGCGTATAGCCGACCTTGAAGGGCACACGGGCGACCTGAAGGGGGTCAGGTACAGCCCCGATGGCCGCCATATTGCATCAACCGGCTTTGACAGTATGGTGATCATATGGGATGCCGGCGCCCTGGAAGCACGCCACATCCTCAGGAAACATACCGACCGGCTTTTTGCAGTCGCCTTCTCTCCTGACGGCGCCACTCTTGCTTCGGCAGGAAATGATGCAAGGATCATCCTGTGGGATACAGAGGAGGGCAAGGTGCAGAACATCCTCTTTCCCGGATCTGGTGTCAGGAAACTCTCCTACAGTCCCGATGGAAGGTTCCTGGCTGCTGCGTGCGCCGATGGCACAGTGAATGTTTATGCTCTCACCCTCCGGGGTGAAAATTAGCAGGCAGCCTGCTGCTGCCTGCCGCTCAGTGAACTGCTACCTGTCTTTCACGCAGCGCACGTAATGGAGCTGATAATCACCGGGTGAGTCCCATGAATACTGTGCAGTGATACCCGTATCTCCCTCCTGCAGCCGCATGTAGTGATTGGCCGTGCCCTCAGGCTCTGACTGGGTGGTGGTCCAGAAACCTGTCATGTTCCCTTCACCGGAATAGGAGTATCCATAGTCGTAATCAGAATACCAGCCATACCCTCCCGGCCTGGCATCAAACCTCGATTCATTTGTTCCGTCCCATAACCGGCTTGATTTAAGCTTTTCGCCGGCCACACCCGCACCCCTCAGGTAATTTGCCATTTCCTGCCACTCTGACTCACTGGGAAGGTGCCATCCCGCGGGACAGATGCCCCTTACCCGGCTGGGATTTTCATCGCTCGGGGTATCATTGCTGGCTGTTGACCACGGGTAAAGAAAACCATAGATTTCCGCGAAAGCTGTATCATCATTGTAGACCTTTGAACCCGGCTCGTACCTCAGGTTATCGGCCATCCAGATCTGGTTGCCGATCTGTACCCACCTGTACTCATTGCCGTCACGCTCGTCAATGAAGGTGCGCTCACCTACCGTTCCGCCGATGTTTATGTCGCCGTCAACCTCCAGGGAACGCCTGGCCCGCAGAGTAGTTGCTATATAGGTGGTGTCCCTGGTTACCTGGAGGAGATTTCTCAGCTCCCCGGCAGTGTCAAGTCCGGATATCGAAAATCCCCCGAATGGATCTGGTTTTGTTTCCGGCGCTTCGATGAAAAACCCTGAGCTCTGGGGGGTAACGGAGAGGTAACTCTGGGTTTCGCCTGTTTTTTGCGATGTAAATCCGCCTACCGCGAATCCTCCCCTTGTGCCCTTTCCTGAACTGTCGTCAAACCACAGCCTTGTACTGTCGGGCGTTACGCGAAGGTAGTCGACTGTTCCTGACATACCGTTCATGTCGTCCATACCCTGTTTCTGCCTGGAGAATCCACCTACTGCAAATCCTCCCCTTGTCCCTTTTGCTTCAGCCATATCCATGTCGAGCCATATAAACATGTTATCAGGTGTAAGGAGCATGAAATCCTGCTCCATCCCCTGTTTTTGCGAGGTGAAGCCGCCGACTGCAAATCCTCCCCTTGTGCCCTTTGTCGGATCATCATCCAGGTAGATGTTGACGTTGTCTCTTTCAACAGTAAAATAATCTGTGAGCGGTTCATCCTTTTGTGAGGAAAAACCTCCCACGGCAAATCCCGCCCTGCTGCCTTTCGGAGAATCTTCATCAATATTTACCACAACCCCCGATTCATAAACGGCGAACAGCACATCACCATTCCTGTTCTGCACCTGGAATACCGGTTCTTCGGAGTCATGGGTTTCCGGGGCCCGCACCACAGAAACCGATCCGGCCCTTTCGGCGTACATCGAATAGGGAACCGACAGTAACTGGGTAGTTCCGGTATGAATAAAGTTTGCTCCGCCTTCAGTGTCTAGCTCGGTTTTCAGAAAGTAGGGGCCGGCTGACCAGTCAACTTCTGACAGCGATCCTGTGCTTTGTCCGCTCCCAATTTCCAGGGTCACCATACCGAACGGACTGGTCATTGTGCCCTGGTCGTGGGTCTCGGTGTAAACAGCTTCTCCTTCAGCATCACCCTGAAGTATGCTCATCCGGAAAGATACCGACTTGTTCATAAGGGCTTCTCCTGCTGAATTTCGTACTACAGCCTGGTATTGGAAGGCTGCCGGCGACTGTGCTGTAAGTACCTGGACAGCAAGAGCCGCAATCGCATATAAGAGCAGATGTTTTCTCATAGTGACATTTTTTTGATGTGTACGGCAATAACAATCCCGTTGGATGTTCCTAACAAAATTAAGGCATAATTAGACTAATTAAAAATAAATGAGAAGATTTTTCTGTTAATTTCCTCAGATTTTGGATGGCGCCCGGCATTCAGCTGGCACCAAAAAAAAATAACCCCGTTCACTGAATGCGAACGGGGTTACCGGTTTATACCCTATCTTGACGGTGCGCGCCTGTACCTGACAGGTGGATCGGGCTCGGGAAGTATCCTGACAGGATCCTCTTCAAGCAGCCTGAGTGCCTCTTCAACAGCTCTCTCAAGCTGGGGGTCCTGGCCCCTTATCACCTTTTCGGGGATCATTTCTACCTCTATATCGGGTGCCACACCGATGTTTTCGACATCCCATTCGCCGTCAACATTGTAGAACCCGCCCCTGGGGGGTACCATGGCGCCTCCGTCAATGAGTGTGGGGGAATCCCATATCCCTATAAGTCCGCCCCACGTGGTGGTACCTACAAGCGGGCCTATCTCCATCTTCCTGAACATGAACGGCAGCAGGTCGCCGCCCGAGCCGGCATGTTCGTTTATGATCATTACCTTGGGTCCCCATATTCCCGCCCCGGGTGAGGTGAAGGGAAGGTCGGGATCTATCCTGTTATTGAAAAAGCCGTGCAGGCTGCGGGCCATGATGTCGACCATGTAGTCGGCCGCCGAGCCGCCACCGTTGAACCTCTCGTCAATCACCGCCCCCTGCTTGTGCTGTTGTGCAAAATAGTAGCGGTTGAAGTAGGAATAACCCGCCTGGCCCGTATTGGGAAGCCATACATAGGCAAGTTTGCCGCCTGACAGCTCATCCACCTTGCGCCTGTTGTCTTCTACCCAGGCAAGCCTTCTCAGTCCCATCTCACTGGATACCGGAACTACAGTGATCAGCCATGAGCCCTCTTCAACGGGCCGGCTGTTGACACGCAGCACCGTCTGTTTGTTTGCCTTGTTCTCAAGCAGGCTGTAGGGGTTAACCGGCACTCTCAGGTCAACCCCGTCAATTGCCAGGATATAATCGCCTTCTGAGACCTGCACCCCCGGTGCGCTGAGCGGAGCCCTCAGGTCGGGGTTCCAGTTCTCACCGGTAAATATCCGGGTTATCCTGTACCTGCCATTGTCGGGCTCCAGGTCCGCTCCCAGTAGTCCGGCAGGTGTTCTCGGCACATCGGGATAGTCGCCACCCCTCACATAGGAGTGTCCCATTGACACCTCACCGCCCATGATCGAGAGTATATGGTTCAGGTCATCCCTGTGTTTTACATGCTCCACGAAAGGCTCGTACCTGTTGTACACCTCCTGCCAGTCCGCTCCATGATAGTTGTGGACGTAAAGGTAGTCGCGGTATATCCTCCAGGCCTCGTTGAATATCTGGCGCCACTCCTCTGCCGGGTCGTGCCTTGCCTGAAGTCCTGAAACATCGATCTGTCCGTCACCTGGCGAGGGCCGCCCTTTGGTGTCGACAACGCCCCACCGGCTGCCCGACCTGTAAAGCAGCTTGTTGCCGTTGGCCGATATGCTGTAGTAGTGCACGGGCGACATAAAGGATCTTGTTTCGCGCTTATCCAGCTCGTACAGGTGAAGTGTTGGACCTGCCTGTCCGGGAACAAACTCCATGTAGAAGACCATTCCTTCACCTGCTGTTGCCAGGTTGGAGTAATTTCTCGAGGGTACATCAATTGAGAGTATCCTCTGGTCAATACCTTCCATGTCAATCTTTACCCTGACCCCGTTGTCACTGTTTTCGTTGTTGCTGCTACCGTTTTTGCTGTTTCCGTTGCTGCCGGGTTTCTCCTCATCGCTTTCGGGGAGCAGGGGGGAGGACTCCTCGCCGTCAAGCACAATAAGGTAAACAGCCCTCTCAACGGGCCTCTCGTAGGCGCTCATATCGAGCCACCCGGTGTTAAGTCCGAAATTAGTGCTTGCAAGGAACCACAGGTATTTGCCTGAGGCGTCCCATGCCGGCGACACTGCATCGGACATGCCGTCGGTAAGCTGAAGCACCTCGTCATCTTCGACCGACCACACCTTTATGGCGTGGTACTGGTTGGGAAGCCTTTTCGCATATGCTATGTATCTTGAATCGGGACTCCAGACGGGATCCATCGTACGCTGGGGATGGATGAACCTGTCCTGGTCTACAAACCTTACATTACCCGTCTCTACCTCCACGAGCCAGAGTTTCAGGTTGGCATCGGTATAGATTATATACTTTGAATCGGGGCTCCATGCCGGGGTATATACGAAGTTGGGCTCGGGAAGTTCTATCTCGCGCGCCTTTTCCAGTCCGTCCTGTCCCCCGATCATCAGCCTGTAGTCGCCTGTTTCATCTGAGAACCAGGCAATATTACCGCCGCAGGGGCTCCACACCGGGTTCCTGGCCCTCACTCCCGGGGAGGAGGTCAGGTTGCGCCAGTCGCCTTTCTCCACGGGTACGGTGAAAATGTCGCCCCGGGCCTCGAGCACCGCCCTTACACCGCTGGGAGAGAGTGATCCGTTGGTTACGAAATTGCCCACGTTCTTCCATCCGGGCATTGCCCAGGGGAAGTCACCGCGCACGGTTATGCTGAGCTTTTCAGGTTCCCGGGTGCCGGGATCGAACCTGTATATGTCGCCGCCATACTCGTAAACGAGCACTCCGCCCCCCGCGCTGAGGTACTTTATGTCATATTCGCTGTAGAAGGTCAGCTGGTCCAGCTCACCGGTGCCGGTGTCGTAGCTGTACAGGTTCATGCTATAGTCCCTGTCCGACAAAAAATAGATGGTATTGCCGATCCATACCGGATACTGGTTGCGCGAGTTATCCTCCTGGGGAAGCTCGGTCAGGGAATAGTCCGACATATCCAGCACCCATACCGGCCTGTTCTGGCCGCCCCTGTAGTTGCGCCACTCCTCGTCCGACGGCCTTACCAGCTCATAGGCAAAATAACGCCCGTCGGGTGAGTATTCACCCCTGTAGCCGCGGGGTATAGGGAGTTGCTCAGGAAGCCCCTCATCAAAGCCCACTGAGAAGAACCGGGGGTATCCGCTGGGTGCGCTGTTTCGTGCCGAGGTGAAGATAACCCTGCCGTCGGGGCTCCAGCCCCTGACAATATCGGCACCCGGGTGCCAGGTAAGCCTTTTCATCTCGCTGCCGTCAACAGAGATGACATAAACATCGGTGCTTCCGCCGAATTGTCCGCTGAAAGCTATCCACCTGCCGTCGGGCGAAAATTTCGGGAATGATTCCACACCCTGGAAGCTGGTCAGCCGCCTGGCCTCGCCGCCCTCATGACCGGTTATCCAGATGTTGCTGCCATGGGTGAATGCAATATGATCGCTGCTTGCCGCCGGCTGCCTGAGCAGGCGTGTTTCGCCGGCATGTGCTGTCGCCATGATCAGTAGTCCGGCCAGTATGAATACAAAATTTTTGCTCATTTTTTCAATGTTCTGAGGTTTAAAATATCTGTTAAAAATAACTAAAGTTTCAATAAACCGGTCATACAACCTGATTTTGGTGTTAAACAGGCAGTTGCATAAGCACCGGGTTCAGCGGCAAGCCAAGTGCCGGCCCCCATGCCGCCAGGAAAAGCACCGTGTTCTGTCACCCGTTTATTAACAAATTCTGTCTATTTATCAGAAAATACCATTAGTGTCCGATTAATTCCAGTTGATTTTCAACTGTTTACAATATAGTTCTTTGACATCTTTGTAATTCTGATATGTAAGTAGCTCTTTTATAGGTGTTTTGTCAAGTAGAGATATGCTCAATATTTGCAAAATTTCGTAGGTAGAACGATCAATTTTCAGTTTATTACGGACCAATGCAACCAAGCAATAAGCAATAATCGCCGAGTAGATTTGTATTTTGACTGCATTCGGGCTCGTACCCCAAAATGATTTGATCTTAAGGTGCTGTTTAATCCATTTAAAAAACAGCTCCACCTTCCATCTGTATTTGTAAAGTTGAGCAATGTCTTCTGCTGTTAGTTCAAAATTATTTGATAAAAACTCAAGTTCATTGCCTGTTTCATCATCGAAATATTTGATGTACCGGAGTTTTTCAGGATATTTTTTTGAAACATAAAATCCTTTCAATTTCCCGATCTGATCTAATAAAACACCGGTATCCTTACAGACTTTTTTTGAGTACATTCTGCGAAATTGGATATTATCTTTTGCTCTGGCGACAAAATAGGCTAAGCTTTTATTTAAGTTGAACAACCTGTTATAATCAATATAAGCCCGGTCAAAGATATAATATCCACCTGGTTCGTAAGATAAAAGATCCATTACATTGACATCATGTACTTTTGCTGAAGATATATGGATAAATGAGGGGATCGAAGTTTTGATGTCATACAAGGTGTGCATTTTGACACCTCCTTTTGTCTTGCGAAATTCAGCCCACCAGAATACACTCAAACATAGATCAATTGTAGTTGAATCGAATGCATAGACATTGCCATCAATGTTAAGCTGAAAATCCTGATCTACTATTGCAGATTGCCTGGCCAGGTCAATGAGATAGTACGCAAAATCTTCAAACACTCTACAATCTCTTTTTTCATTGGAGTTGGCAAAGTTTGATCTTGAGGTTCCTTTTCCAAAACCTAGATGATAGTACTTGGGTTTGTGTGGTTCGATACTAATCATAAGATCTCGTAAGCTATCTCTTCCGGTAAGTTGGCCAAACACCATGCAGAGTAACTGATTCCAGCATGTGAAATGCCTAACATATTTATTTGCATTGTATTTGGTGACCAGACCGTCAAAAATTCTTTTAGGGAGAAAATCGGTGAGTTGGGAGAAAACAAATTTGCCTTGATTCATGATTATTAGCTTTGTGTAAAGCTAAAAACCAATATTTCAATTCAAATCGACACGCAACTAAAAAGCTCCACAAATCAGATATAGCAAGGATTTCAAAGAACGCAATTTAATATTTATCGGACACTAATGAGAAAATACTACTTTTATGGGAAATTTTTTAAAATATGGGCTTCAAAGGAAACAGATTGCCGGAAACAGTGCAAAACCTGCCACGAACAGTACTTATTTTATTTATTTTAATAATGTTGCCGGGTGCAGCCGGTGCCGAAGACGGGTACCGTATGTGGCTGCGCTATGAGCAGGTATCCGGCAACCAGTTACTTGACGACTACAGGAGCCGCCTCGGGTATGTGGTTCTGGAGGAGAGCAGTCCCACCATGCTTGCCGTGAAAAAGGAGCTTGATAAGGGACTGGGGGGATTGCTCGGCCGTGAGGTTGAATTCAGGAGCAGGCCTGAAGGTGGAGGAGCCCTTATAGCCGGCACCCCGTCAGGCTCGCCGGTAATTGCCTCTCTTGAACTGGGGGACAGGATCGATGAACTTGGCCCTGAAGGTTTCCTGATCGAAGAGGTGTCGACAGGCAGATATCCTGCGATCATTATTGCTGCTCAAACCGACATAGGGGTGCTTTACGGCACGTTTCACCTGCTCAGGCTGCTGCAGACCCAACAGAGTCTCGAAAACATCACGGTTAGCAGCTCCCCACGGGTCATGCACAGGGTGGTAAATCACTGGGATAATATAGGAAGACTTGTAGAAAGAGGGTATGGCGGACTTTCACTATGGGAGTGGGGGACCCTGCCCGAATACAGGCACCCGAGATACACCGATTACGCCAGGCTGAACGCATCACTTGGCATAAACGGCGCGGCCATAAACAATGTCAACGCCGATGCCCGTTTCGTAACAGGGCAGTTCCTTGAGAAAATAGCGGTCCTTGCCGATATCTTCAGGCCTTATGGTATCAGGGTCTACCTTTCGATCAATTTCGACTCGCCACGGATACTCGCCGGCCTCGATACCGCCGATCCTCTCGACCCCCGGGTAATTGAGTGGTGGAATGAAAAGGCGGCTGAGATATATTCATACATACCCGATCTAGGCGGATTCCTGGTAAAGGCCGATTCTGAGGGCCAGCCGGGACCCCATGGCTACGGCCGTGATCATGCCGACGGGGCCAATATGCTTGCCCGTGCCGTAGAGCCTTTCGGCGGAATAGTAATGTGGAGGGCCTTTGTATATGACCCTGGCAGGACAGACCGGTTCAGGGAGGCGTGGGATGAGTTCGTGCCCCTTGACGGTAAGTTCATGGACAATGTCATTGTACAGGTAAAGAACGGGCCTATAGATTTTCAGCCCAGGGAGCCCTTCTCACCCCTGTTCGGGGCGCTGCCCAACACCAATACCATGATGGAGTTCCAGGTTACGCAGGAGTATTTTGGTTTCGGGATACACCTGGCATACAAGGGGCCCATGTACACCGAGGTTCTCAATGCCGACACATACGCTGCGGGAGAGGGATCGACGGTAGGCAGGGTCCTTGAGGGCAAGGTCTTCGATTACAACCTCACCGGGATGGCCGGGGTGATAAACCCCGGAACCGACCGTAACTGGACAGGCCAGCCTTTTGTGCAGTCAAGCTGGTATGCCTTCGGCCGGCTGGCATGGGATCACACCCTTACAGCCGAAGTTCTGGCTGATGAGTGGCTGAGGATGACATTTACCAACGATGATCGTTTCACCGGTACCGCGAAGGAGATCATGTTCAGGTCGCGCGAGGCTGCCGTCAATTACAGGAATCCACTCGGACTTACTCACCTGTATGCCCAGGGGCATCATTACGGGCCGGCTCCGTGGACCGAGCACCATCACAGACCGGACTGGGGTGCTGTCTATTATCACAGGGCGAGTGAACAGGGCATCGGGTTTGACCGGACCGAAAGCGGGTCAAACGCTGTTGAGCAGTACCATGAGCCGGTGGCGTCTGTGTTCAGGGATATAGAAAGGATTCCCGAAGAGTACCTGCTGTGGTTCCACCACGTGGGCTGGGATCATCCCATGAGGTCGGGCAGGACGCTCTGGGATGAGCTTGTACACAAATATTACGAAGGGGTTGAGACGGTCCGGTGGATGCAGGATGCCTGGGATTCGGTCGGGGGACTTATAGACAGGGAGAGGCATGAGCATGTGAGGGCCCTTTTGAAGATACAGGAGAGGGATGCCGTGCGCTGGCGCAATTCGTGTGTGCTCTATTTTCAGTCTTTTTCAGGAAAGCCGATACCTCGGGGACTTGAACAGCCTGATCATGACCTTGAGCATTACATGGACCTTGAAAGAATAATCTATGTTCCTGATCCCTGGTACAGTTGGTAGTCCCAATGTTAAAAGTAACAAAGCGGCCTGCTTATATTGCCGGGCCGGGTATCCGGTTCTGCTCCGGGCATTGATAATTAGTAGTATTAATAATTAATAAAAAAGATAGTTGATATGATAAAGAAGGAAAACACCCCGCCCGGGGATCTGCCCTACATGAACCCCGCACTTACACCTGAAGAGCGGGTGAAAGACCTTATCTCACGGATGACGCTTGAAGAGAAGGCGGCACAGATGGTGTGCGTATGGAACGAAAAGAACGAGACCCTTGTCGATGAGAACGGTAATTTTGATCCGGAAAAGGCTAAGGCCGCCTACAGCAACGGCCGGTTTCCCGGACAGGTCGGGCGTCCCGGTGATGCAGGGGGAGGCCGCAACGCCCGTGAGATGGCAGAGCTTACAAATGATATACAGAAGTTCTTCATTGAAAAGAGCAGGCTTGGCATACCCGTGGTTTTTCATGAGGAATGCCTGCACGGACTGGCAGAGAAGGGTGCGACAAGCTTCCCGCAGCCCATAGCGCTGGCCGGCACCTTCAATACCCGCCTGGTAAAAGATCTGTACGCCATGACCGCCGAAGAGGCGCGGGTCAGGGGAGCCCACCAGGCGCTCACCCCGGTGGTTGATGTTGCCAGGGACCCGAGGTGGGGCAGGGTAGAGGAAACCTTCGGCGAAGACCCCTACCTGGTGGCGCAGATGGGTGTTGCTGCGGTAACGGGTTTTCAGGGCGACCGCACTTTCAAAAACAGGAAGAACCTGATAGCCACGCTCAAGCATTTTGCCGCACACGGCCAGCCGGAATCGGGCATGAACTGCGCCCCTGTAAATGTTTCAGAACGGGTGCTGCGTGAAACGTTCCTCTATCCTTTCAAAGAGGCAATACAAAAGGCTGGTGCAATAAGTGTCATGCCGGCATATAACGAGATAGACGGAGTGCCTTCTCATGCCAACAGGTGGCTTCTAAGGGATGTGCTTCGCGGTGAGTGGGGTTTCAGTGGTTATACCGTATCAGATTATTATGCTATATGGGAGCTTGGTTACCGTCCCGACACACATGGGCATTTCGTTGCGGCCGACCGCAGGGAGTCGGCCATCCTGGCTGTCCGCGCCGGCGTTAACATTGAACTGCCCGAACCGGACTGCTACCTGCATCTTGTTGACCTGGTAAATGAGGGAGTCCTGAAGGAAACTGAGCTGGATGAGCTTATTGAGCCCATGCTTCTGTGGAAATTCAGGTTCGGGCTTTTTGAGGATCCCTATGTGGACCCTGATCAGGCTGCGCGTATCTCAGGTTCGGAGGAGAACCGGCGTATTGCACTGGAGGCGGCGCGGGAGAGCATTACCCTGTTGAAGAACAGCGACAACCTGCTGCCGCTCGACATTAATAAGGCAGGTACCATAGCCGTAATAGGCCCCAATGCAAACAGGAGCCTGCTGGGTGGATACAGTGGCGTTCCCGTTAATGATGTCACCGTGCTGGATGGCATCAAAGCTTTTGCCGGAGACAAGGCAAAGGTTGTTTACAGCGAAGGCTGCAAGATCACTGTCGGCGGCTCATGGAACGAAGATGAGGTGGTGCCGTCCGATCCGGAAGAGGACCGCAGGCAGATAGCCGAAGCTGTTAAGGTGGCCGGAGAGGCCGATGTCATAATCGTCGCTTTGGGCGGAAACGAGCAGACCTCGCGCGAGGCATGGATGCTCAACCATATGGGCGACCGCACCAGCATAGACATGGTAGGCAGGCAGGATGAGCTGCTCAGGGCCATGACAGGTACCGGCAAGCCTGTGGTGGCGCTGCTGTTTAACGGCAGGCCCCTTTCCGTCAATTATGCTGAAGAAAATGCAACGGCCCTGCTTGAGTGCTGGTATATCGGACAGGAGACGGGGCATGCAGTGGCTGATGTGCTTTTCGGCAACTCGAACCCCGGGGGAAAACTGCCGATAACGGTTCCGCGTTCAGCGGGACATATACCGGCCTTTTACAACCATAAGCCATCGGCCCGCCGCGGGTACCTCTTTGACGAGGTCTCTCCGCTGTTCCCCTTCGGATACGGGCTGAGCTACACGACATTCAGGATTGACAATGTAAGGCTTGAGAAGGAGAGTATAGGCCGGGATGAGACAACGGCCGTGCTTGCCGATGTGACCAATACGGGTGGCAGGGAAGGATCTGAGGTGGTGCAGATGTACATAAGAGACCTGGTCAGCTCGGTCACCAGGCCGGTAAAGGAGCTTAAGGGCTTTGAGAAGGTGTACCTCGCACCCGGGGAGAAGAAGACCGTATCTCTGGCTGTAACGCCCGAATCTCTTGCATTCTGGGACATAAACATGGAGTATGTGGTTGAGCCCGGCGAGTTTGAGATCATGGTCGGCAACTCCTCACGGGATGAGGACCTTGAAAAGGTTGTTTTGCGGGTAAAATAGAAATCAATATATCGTAACAGGGATTTTATTAATAATCAGTTATATTTAGTGATATGGCAAATAATGAAACCACTGCGGGCGGCGACGAAGCTGTTGCTCCCGGCATATCCGCCCCAAGGCTGTCGCTCCGTGAAAAGATAGGCTACAGCACCGGCGATGCCGCCTCAAATCTTTATTTTCAGACCTTTGTGGTGTTCCTTCCCATTTTCTATACTGATGTTTTCGGGTTGCCTGCGGCAGCAATGGGAACGATGTTCCTTATTGCCAGGATATGGGATGCGGTAACCGACCCCGTCATGGGGATGATAGCCGACAGGACCAATTCCAGGTGGGGGAAGTTCAGGCCCTACATCTTCACCATGGCCATTCCGATGGCACTGGTAGGGGTGCTTACATTCACGACACCTGAATACAGTGCATCAGGCAAGCTGATCTATGCATACATCACCTATATACTGCTGATGATGATGTATACAGCGGTCAATGTTCCATATTCTGCGCTGATGGGTGTTATCACGCCCAATTCACAGGAGCGTACCGTGGTATCTTCTTTCAGGTTTGTGGCTGCATTTGTCGGACAGACCATCGTGGGTGCGGCAACACTGCTTCTGGTCAGTTACTTTGGTGCAGGAAACGAACAGGCAGGATGGCAGATGACCATGGGTGCGTATGGCCTGCTTGCCGTGTTGCTTCTGTTTATCACCTTCATCTCGACCAGGGAGAGGGTGCTTCCGCCAAAGGAGCAGCAGACCAATATCAGGCAGGACCTGAAAGAGCTGGTAAGAAACAGGCCCTGGGTCCTGATTGCCGTTGCCACCGTGTTTCAGCTGATATACATTGTGATGCGCGGCTCTTCAACTCCATACTATTTCAGGTATTTTGTGCTCGACCAGCAGATGTCGCTGTTCGGACTTGACATAAAACTGACATATGAGGTCTTTACCTCATCGTTCGTTACCGCAGGTACCATAGCTACCCTCACGGGCGCCATACTGACCAGGTTGTTCTCAGACAAGATAGACAAGAAGAATGTCTATTCGGGATTTCTAATTACAAGCGCGTTGTTCTCCTGCCTTTTCTACTTCCTGCAGCCCGGGAATGTGATGCCAATGTTCATTCTCAATATTCTGGTTTCATTCTTTTTCGGATCGGTATCGGTCCTTCAGTGGGCAATATATACCGATACGGCTGACTATGGAGAGTGGAAATTCGGGAGGCGTGCGACGGGACTTGTAATGGCTGCATCGCTGTTTGCGCTGAAGATAGGACTTACCTTCGGCGGCGCTTTCGTAGGGTGGACACTTGATTTGTTCGGCTTTGTGCCGCTGGTTGTGCAGTCACCCGAGACGATTACCGGGATCAGGCTGCTGATGAGTGTTTTTCCTGCCATATTCGGGATAACCGGGGGACTCATAATGCTGGCATACCCGTTAACCAACAAAACGATGGTGAATATTGAGAAGGACCTTACAGCAAGACGGGGGTAACTAATGCAATAACCTCCTGCCCGGGGGGATTCGCGACCGGCAGGTTAATTTAATCTAAAAACCTATTGTTATGACAAGACTGAGAAAAACATTTATTGTTCTGCCGGCTTTTATCCTGGCCGCCGGCTTAATGTTCACTTCATGCGGCGTTGCAGATGATGCTCCCGCAGGCCTCAAGGACTATTATGAAGAGGCTTTCATGATTGGTACCGCCCTTAATGCCAACCAGATATATGAAAGGGATGTTAAAGGCGCAGAGCTCACAAAGATCCACTTTAATGCCATTACACCTGAGAATGCAAGTAAATGGGGCCCTATACACCCTCAGCCGGGCGAATACAATTTCGAACCGGTCGACCGGTTTGTTGAATTTGGCGAGGAGAATGATATGTTCATGATCGGCCACACCCTGGTATGGCACAGCCAGACACCGGGATGGGTGTTCAGGGATGAGGATGGCAACTTCCTCGACCGCGATGCCCTGCTTGAGAGGATGAGGGACCATATCCACACCGTTGCAGGAAGGTACAGGGGAAGAATTCAGGCATGGGACGTGGTCAATGAGGCACTCAATATGGACGGTTCCATGCGTGAGACCCACTGGTACAACATCATAGGGAAGGACTACCTGGTGAAGGCATTTGAGTACGCCCGCGAGGCAGATCCTGATGCCGAACTGTACTACAATGACTACTCGCTTGAGAATCCCGCAAAGAGGGAGGGCGCCATCAGGCTTATCAGGTACCTGCAGGAAAACGGAGCCCCGGTCACCGGCATAGGGACCCAGGGCCACTGGCATCTGCCGGATCCCTCACTGGCGGAGATAGAGAAGACGATAACTGAATTTGCCGCCCTCGGCATCGATGTGATGATAACGGAGCTGGATATCTGCGTCCTCCCTGCAGCTTGGGAGTATTCGGGAGCAGACATCTCCATGGTGGCAGAGATGCAGGAGGGGCTCGATCCCTATACCGAAGGGCTGCCCGACGACGTTCAGCAGCAGCTGGCTGACCGCTACCGTGACATATTCGAAATATTCCTCAGGCACCGTGACAAGATATCAAGGGTGACCTTCTGGGGAGTGACTGACGGCGATTCATGGAAGAACAACTTCCCCGTACGCGGCCGTACCAACTATCCCCTGCTGTTTGACAGGGAGTGGGAGCCCAAACCGGCCTATTACTCGGTCGTCGAGGTGGCTGAAGAGATTTTGGGCAGATAGCGCCGGGATCCTGCAGGTTTTGAGTACCTGCATCCGGCTGGCCTCATGACCGTTCAGGCCGGCCGCATACCCGGTGTTAAGGTACGGTTTGTTTTTTGAGCAGGCCGGTTCGCCTCAGGCTGCGGATATTTCCGTAAACCCCGCGTGACCGTCAACGGCCGTCTCGGTCCCTGCCTGCCGACCACCTGATTGAATTGGCAACAAGGGCCTGGTAGTTCTCATTCTCCCAGGCATGACGGTCATGCCCCGGCAGGATATATACAACCCTTGAGCTGTTGTATGTGTGCGCCCATGCGATAATATCATGGCAGTCGGGGTGGTCGGTAGTGAGCAGCGGAGTGACGCCCGGCAGAACCCCTATATTGCTGTATCCCTCATCGAATATGCGGAAGTTCTCTAAACCTTCGGTAACAGGGTGTGATGTATCAATAACGGTTACATCCATAAATATGTCATGCCGGTAACCTGACAGTTTCTCCGGCGGATAGTCATAGCCGCTTTCATAGTACTTGCCTCCCCGTATGGCTGTAAATTCGTCCCATTCCTGGTACGATACCAGCGAATGGTGCAGAAAAACAAGTCCGGTCCCCCACTCTGTAAGTGCGAGATAAGCCTCTTTCTCTTCAGGCGATATCTCCTGCCACATATCATAAAAAACGATTGCATCATACCTGGTAACCGGGTCGGAGAGAAGAGCACTGTTGGCCCGGGGCTGGGAAAGAGTGTCAACACACAGGCCTTTAAGCGAGAAGAACATCCTGAAGAAACTGTCCTGATCAAAGCTGTGTCCGCCGGTTACAAGCAGGATGTTCATGATTTCGTCTCCGGTATCTGCCTGACGGCCGTTATGTGAACTGCACCCGGGCAGGATACAGCCTGTAAAAGCTGTTCCCAGGGTAAAAGCTGTGATAAATATTATCTTTCTCATATTTTTGTCAGGTTATGATTATCCATTGTTTACAAGAAAACCAAGACAAGATAACAAATGATATTTAAAATCCCTGATGACGGCACCTGGAGAGTCAGATGGGAAAATCTCACTCCCGGATTCCAAAATTGACCCGGGCGAATTGAATTTTTAATATTTTTGCTGATAGTTATGTCGGTCCGAAATAGATAATTATTATTGACAAACCGGATGCAAACAAACAGCGGCAGGAAATTCGGGACCGCTCCCGTGTTTTTTACGGCAATCTCAACCATACTGGGGGCAATCCTGTTCCTGCGTTTCGGATTTGCGGTGGGCACCCTGGGATTCTGGGGTGTTGTATTGATAATTCTGCTGGGGCATATGGTCACCGTCCCCACCGCCCTGGCACTTTCGGAAATAGCAACCAATAAAAGGGTTGAGGGCGGCGGTGAATATTTTATCATTTCCCGTTCGTTCGGCCTGAATATAGGTGCCACGATCGGGATCGCCCTGTACCTGTCACAGGCCATAAGCGTGGCATTTTATGTTATTGCCTTTACCGAGGCGTTCCAGTTTTTCTTTGATTTTGTAAAAGGAACACTGGGTTTTACAGTTCCCCGACAGGTAATCAGCCTTCCTGTGATGTTTTTTCTTTCAGTTCTGATAGTTAAAAAGGGCGCAAATCAGGGGGTAAAAGTCCTCTATATTGTTGTGATAGTGCTGGCGGCATCACTGTTTCTTTTCTTTATGGGCACAACGCCACATGCAGAAGAAGCGGGCTTTAGCCTGGCCAACGCCGAGTTTCGCAATATGGACAGTTTTTTCGTTGTGTTTGCAATTATATTCCCGGCATTTACCGGCATGACGGCAGGCGTGGGATTGTCGGGAGACCTTAAAAGTCCGGGAAGGTCAATTCCACTGGGAACGCTGGCTGCCACTTTCGGGGGACTTGTAATATATCTCTTCATCACATACAAGCTGGCCAATTCAGCCGGCCCTGAAGATCTGGTATCAGACCAGCTTATAATGGCGGGCATTGCAAAGTGGGGTGTTTTCTTCATACCGCTGGGCCTGGCTGCTTCAACGGTATCTTCAGCCCTCGGTTCGGTAATGGTAGCCCCCCGCACGTTGCAGGCCCTTGCCGGCGACAGGTCGTTCCCGCTGGCACGCATTAACCGGTTCCTCAGCCGGACAAGGAAAGAGGATAACGAGCCGGTCAACGCATCGGTTGTTACATGCATAATAGCCTTTGTATTTGTTGCACTGGGTGATGTAAACGTTGTGGCCCAGATAATTTCCATGTTCTTCCTGGTGACCTACGGCTCGCTGTGCCTGATCTCATTTCTTAATCACTTCGGGTCATCACCCTCTTACAGGCCCTATTTCAGGTCAAAATGGTTTATCTCCCTTACCGGTTTTATTGTTGCCACCTGGGTAATGTTCAAGATCAGCATGGTTTATACATTGCTTGCATTTGGGATGATAATTTTGATCTATATATACGTCAATTCATATCACAAAAACAGGCGGAACCTGGCCTCCATTTTCACCAATACCATAATGCAGATCAACAGGAAGATGCAGGTCTATTTCCAGAAGAAGAGGGTGAGCGGCGCAGAATCCGAATGGAGGCCCAGCGCCATATGCATATCAAAAAACACATTTGAGAGAGACAACGCCATTAAATTATTAAGCTGGATATCTTACAAGTACGGTTTTGGCACCTACCTGCACCGTATAGACGGGTATTACTCAAAAAGCACTTTTGAGCTGGCAAAGGCCGAGCTGAACAGGCTCATAAACAATGTGGGTGCCGACAGCTCCGTGTATATCGATACCATAATCTCGCCGTCCAACACCTCTGCCATTGCACAGTCAATACAGATACCCGGGATAGCAGGGATGGAAAACAACATGATAATATTCGATTATGACAAGGAAAAACCCGAAGAGCTTGACGATATTATCGACAACATTGAACTTGTGAGGTCAGGTAACTTCGATGTCTGCATACTTGCCGCCAGCCGCAGGCCGGTAATTAACAGGAACGGGATCCATGTATGGATAAAGAGTATTGACGCCGATAATGCCAACCTTATGATACTGCTCAGCTTTATTATCCTGGGCCATCCTGACTGGCAGGGGGGAAATATTATGATATATGACATCTGCCGCGAGGATGAACTGAAGGAGGTCCGTCAGCGGATGGACGACCTGGTCAAAAGCGGCAGGTTGCCCATCACCGCGCAGAATATAAAATATGTAATCCAGAAGGAGGGGATTAAGCCCCAATCGATCATTAATGAGTATTCGGCCGACGCCGGACTTACCATAATAGGATTCCGTGAAGAGAGCCTGAAGCATGGCAACAAGAAAATTCTTGAGGGGTATGACAGACTTGGCAATATTCTTTTTGTCCATGCATGCAGCGAAAAGATAATAGAATAATTCGCTGCCGCACCTGACGGCCGTGCCGGGTTTAATGATACTTCCCAAAACCTAAGGCACAGATGGAAACCGGAACGCCGTACTCAATTACAAATTGATATCAGGAGTTCACAATTTTGGTTCATTTATCCGGATTTCATAACTTGGTTCAATATTTTTAAGCGCAATTATATGTCACAGAATAAAAGTGTACTGGTAACGGGTGGATCGGACAGGCTTGGAAGAGAAATAGCCATGTACTTCGCCTCAACCGGGTATGACGTTGCACTGCACTACAGCAGGTCGCTTGAAAAGGCCCGGTCGACCAGGGAGGATATATTGTCGGAATATGATGTGAAATGTGAGATTTTCAGGGCAGATTTCAGCAATGAACAGGAGACGCAAAAGCTTATAGCTGATGTAAGCCAGGTTTTCAGGATCAGCTGCCTGGTTAACAATGCGTCGGTCTTCTATGAAAACAGCTTCTCTGATAAAGGCACAGAGGGCCTTATCGCGTTTTTTGATGTAAATTTCAGGGCGCCATATATCCTGACAAAGCAGTTTGCGGAAATTGCCCCTGAAGGCGCCTCAATAATAAATATACTTGATACAAAGATCACTGAAGCTACTACCAGGCACTTTGACTACCTTCTGTCGAAAAAATTCCTGGCGGTATTTACAAGGCAGGCTGCCATGGAGCTGGCTCCCAAAATAAGGGTCAACGGTATTGCTCCGGGAATTATCCTTCCGCCGGAAGGCAAGGATGAAGAGTATATTGAGAGAATGGCAGAAAGCATTCCGCTGCAAAAGAGAGGATATCCCGAAAACATTATCAATTCAGTAGACTTCTTTACTAAAGATAATTTTGTAACCGGCCAGATCATCTATAATGATGGTGGCGAAAACTTATAAATCTATAACTATGACAGGCATTCAGATAAAGAACCTGCGCCTGAGGGCGGTTATCGGTGCAAATGACTGGGAGCGTGAAGTTCTGCAGGATGTTGTTATTTCAATCAGATTTAAGTATGATGCTCAGAAGGCAGAGATGAGCGACCAGGTTGAAGATGTTTTTAATTACAAGACTCTGACAAAGAGAATTATAGACGAGGTTGAGGCCTCCAGGTTCAATCTGCTGGAGAGCCTTGTTAATCATGTATACAAGATTGTAAAGGAGAACAAGGAGGTGCAGGACGTTACTGTAACCGTTGAAAAACCCAATGCCCTGAGGTTCTGCGACAATGTCATTGCCGTTAAATCAGATAAGGATTAGATCCCTGTGTGCTGACGCACACAAACAGATATGCAGAAGCATTGGGGTTTGATTTCGTCGATCTTACATGCAATGTGATTTAACTTTTTGCAAAAATGATCAGATGTGACATTCATCGGAATAGAAACACTGAGCATGCATAGCGCAATAATAGGAGTTGGCTCAAATATCAGTCCGGAAGAAAACGTCAGGATTGCAGAACGGGAAGTGGGTCTGTTGGGAGAGTCTCTCAGGAAATCCAGGTTTATCTATACAAAACCGCTGCTTTATGAGAAGCAGGATGATTTTCTCAACGGCGTTTTCCATATCGATACTCCTTATGCTTATGATGAACTGAACGACAGGCTGAAAGAAATTGAAACCAGGCTGGGCAGGGTAAGAACCGGAAACAAATCGGGTCCGCGGACCATTGACCTGGATACGGTTATTTATAACAACCAGATCAGGGATGCGGATGTGTTTACCAGGGATTTTATCAAAAATCCTGTAATTGAACTAATACCTGAGTTAGAAGAGACTCTTAACTGCACAAATTACAAAAACCATTTCGGGGCAATACAAGGGATCATCGACAAGATCCTTTCCCTGTTGTCAGCGCCCCCCGTATCTGTCTTTGGTGCAGGAAGCTGGTTTCGCGATGCGGAGCTGCCTGCAGACACCATTGATATCCTTGTCATAGCTGAAGACGCAGCCAAAGGAACTGAGGAAACCCTCAACCGGGAGCTCAAAGGGGCGGGCCCCGGTGCAATGGCCCCCTGCCCGGTTAATGCACAGGTATTCGGGCCCGGAGAACTGGAAGGCCTGGCAGCGGCTGATAACAATGAAGCGGAAACTGATGTCCGCTCAGTACCATCTATCCCTGGATTCCCGTGCTTAAGGCTTCTTTACGGTAGGCCGGACTTCATATCCATCTCTTCCTCCTGAAGTAAACCATCATCCCGGTACCGATTGCCAGCATTATGAAGAGAATGGCAAAATAGGCCCACGGCCATTCAAGCTCGGGCATATAGGTGAAGTTCATGCCGTAGATACCTACTATGAAGGTCAGCGGAATAAAGATGGTGGCAATGATGGTAAGGACCTTCATCACCTCGTTCATCCTGTTGCTGTTGCTTGAGAGGTAAAGTTCAATAAGTCCGGCAGTCATCTCCCTGTGGGTTTCCACCGTTTCAATTACACGGATGGTGTGGTCGTACAGGTCACGTAAAAAAGGTACGGTATCTTTCTTTATGAGTTGCGACTCTGCGCGTTCAAGCTGGGTCACTACCTCCCTGAGTGGCCAGACGGACTTCCTTAGAAGGAAGGTCTCCCTTTTCAGGATATAAAGTTGCTTGAGCGTTTCCTGGTCCGGTCCCTTCAGCAGCCTGTCCTCAAAATCATCCATCTGCTCCCCAAGCTTTTCCAGCAGCAGGAAGTAGTTGTCGGCTATCACATCAAGAATTGCATAGGCCAGGTAATCAGCCCCTGCCTTCCTGATCCGGCCTTTCCCCTTTCTTAACCTCTCCCGCAGGGGATCAAGCACATCCTCCTCTTTCTCCTGCAGTGAGATGACATAGCCGCGGCCAACGATCATGCTCACCTGCTCGGATTCGATAATGTTTTCTTCTTCGTTGTAAGAGAGCATCTTTAACACTATAAACAGGTAATTATCAAAAGCTTCCGTCTTTGGCCTCTGGTTAGTGTTCAGAATATCCTCCAGCACAAGCGGGTGTATTCCGAAATGTTCACCCAGCTCCGATACCAGTTTGCTGTCATGCACCCCCTTGATGTCGATCCACGTTATTCCATCAGAGTCCCTGTAAGAGAAACAATCCTCTATGTTCTCCACACTCAGCTGCTTAAAGCTGTCCGGTCCGTAATCGATAATATCGATCAGCACCTCTTCGGCATGCTGCTTGCCTGTAAATACAAGACTTCCCGGCGGCAGGCCCACTTTTTTCCTCAGTGTTATCATAATCGTTAAATTTTTTGCAAGTTAAAAATTACCCGGTTAAACCAATTGCTATTTTTTCAGTCAAATTAACTTAAAACTACCAAATCTATCCAGTAATGTTTTATGCAAGTCGCAGTTTTACAGTATTTATCATTTTGCTTCTAAGTTTCTCCTTGCCAGTCACGGGCCTGCTTTTCGGCCAGCAGCCGGGCTCAGGCCCTTCACCCCGCGGTGTCATCAGCGGCACGGTCGTGGAGTCGGTCAGCCATCAGCCACTCGAATATGTCAATGTCATTGTGTACCCCCGGGGCGGCAATGAAGTGGTCACCGGAGGCATAACGGCGGCCGACGGCACATTCCGCATTGATGGGATTCCCCGCGGAAAATATGACATAAGTGTATCATTCATAGGTTTTGAGACTTCCCTTATCGGGGAAGTTAACGTTGATCCCGCTTCCGCGGAAACGCATCTCGGTACCATCGAACTGACCCCGGGAGAGGAGATGATGGAGGAAGTGACTGTAACCGCCGAGAGGGAGATGCTCAGGCTGAACCTTGACAAGATGGTTTTTACGGTAGACCGTGACATGACGGCAACAGGAGGTTCGGCCCTCGATATCATGGAGTCGATACCCTCAGTATCGGTCGATTATGACGGCCGTATCAGCCTCCGCGGCAACACCAACGTCACCATATGGGTTGATGGCAGGCCCTCACACCTTGAGAGTCTTGACCAGCTCCCGGCAACGATGATAGAAAGGGTGGAGGTTATAACCAATCCCTCGGCACGCCATGACCCTGACGGCACCTCGGGCATCATCAATGTCATCATGAAAAGGCAGAGGCAGCCAGGCACCAACGGCATGCTGAGCTTCAACATGGGCACCGGCAACAAGTACAACGGATCGGTGCACATGAATCACCGGGCCGACAGGTTCAACTTTTTCGGCAACTGGGATTACCGCCGCCACGGCATGGAGGGGTATAACCTGAACGACCGTAACATCATTACTGGCCAGGGTGATACGCTCAGGCAGCTCCACCAGCATGAGGATTTTTTCAGGAGGGGTGTCTTCAATAACTTCAGGCTGGGCACCGACTTCTTTATAAGTCCCGGTAACACCCTCACCTTTTACGGGGCCTTCAACCTCAGGGATACCCGTCCGCAGAACTTTTCCGAGGTAAACCTTTTCCTGCCTTCCAGCCAGGATTTGTATACCACCATGGAGAGGCAGTTCAACGGGTTTGGAAGGGAATACGTGCTCAATTACACCCGAAACGGCGGTGATAACGGAAGGCAGTTCACGGCCGACCTTTTCTATTCGGCCTCCACCGGTGAGACATTCAGAGATATCAGGGTAGATGAGTCCGCCGACCCCGGGGCATCGGAGATCAGGTACGCCGAGGCATATACCCCGGGCAGGCTTTTAACCCTGCAGGCAGATTACGTTCATCCCTTCAATGAGCAGAGCCGGCTCGAGGCGGGAGCAAAAAGCATTTTTCGCGATGTTGAGGATGATTTCAATTTTTATGATGTCGATGCAGAGACAGGAGAGCATGTAACAAATACTGATTTCACCAATTACTTTATATACAGTGAGGCCATACATGCAATCTATGGTATCTATGCCCATTCATTCAACAGGTTGCACCTGCAGGCCGGACTGCGTGCCGAGCAGCACACCTCCGAAGCCGAGCAGCGGGTCACCGGCCAGTATTCAGAGCGCAGCATACCCAATATCTTTCCCAGCGCCCACATAAGGTATCTTGTCGACGACAGGAACGCGCTTTACATGAGCTACAGCAAGCGCATCAACAGGCCCGGCATATCGATGCTCAATCCTTTTGTCAACTACAGCGACCCGATGAATATAAGCTTCGGGAACCAGGACCTCAGGCCCGAGTATATAGATTCGTACGAGATCGGGTACCAGTACTCACAGAATCGCAAAAGCTTCAGTGCAGCCCTTTTCTACCGCGATACCGAAGACATGATAAGCCGGGAGATGACCCTTTTCGGGGGAGCCAATCCCCAGACCCGTACCACCTTTCAGAACCTGATGAGAGGTATCTCTTACGGAGTCGAGGCGGTGGTCAACTACCCGCTGTTCCGGTGGTGGCGCATGAACGCAACAGGAAGTTACTATTACAACAAGCTTGAAGACGACAGTTTGCCGGACTGGGAGCATTCCGGCGATGCCTGGAGGGTTCAGGCCATTTCCAACTGGAATATTGCCAATACGGTCAACCTGCAGGCCCGCTTTAATTATCAGAGCTCTGAGGTAACCGCGGGCCGCACCATAGGAGGCGGCTGCCAGCAGCATGGCGGACAGGGCATTCTTGATGCCATGTATTACCTTGACCTTGCCGCACGCATGGATGTGATGAACGGGAACGGCACAATATCGCTCAGGCTGAGTGATGTTTTCAAAAGCCGCGGATTCGACATGTTCACCTATGGTCCGTCGTTCACCTCCGACCTGGTGCGAAGAAGCCAGAGCAGGGTGCTGTTTGTCGGGTTCACCTGGCGCTTCAATGAATACCGGCAGCGCACCGAGAGGGAGAGGGAGGGCTCACTGCTTGATGAGCTGGATTAGGTTACCTGCCGGAAAGAATTGTGTCAGCGACATTTCCCGGGAAGCTTTATCAGGAACCAACCGGAAGCCAGGTATTCCTGGAATGCTAAGAAAGCGGGTTTTAAGAGAAACTAAAATGGCCAGAACTGGTTGTCATTCCAAATACGCTCCTTCAGGTCCTTGTCAAGTTCATACAGTATTTTATGGTGCCCGCTCTCCCAGTCCGCCAGCCACCTGAAAAGCTTTTTCTCTTCGGCATCAGTTGCTCTTTCAGCGCTTTCTGAGTAGAGTTTTATTGCCTTTGTCTCCATGTCGATCGCAGCAGAGATGGCGGCAGCCTCAAAACCCGCGGCGGCTATCTGCTTCTTCATCGGTTCCGACAGAACATAATTTGTGACAGCATCTTCCGACTCATCAGGCAGGCCGGATAAGGTCATCTTTTCCCCGCCGGAAAGTTCCCTGTATTTTTTTCTTAGGAAATTGGCATGCATGGTTTCCTCTTTGGCCATTACATCAAAAATATGCCTGATCCCTGTATTTTCAGTGCTTGCAGCAACTTTACGGTAAAAAGCTTCACCTCTTATTTCAAGCAGTATAGCTGACTTTACTATATCAATCAATTTTGTGTTATCCATAACTTTTTTTTTGAAAAACAGTATTATATGTAAAGATAAAGATAAGTTTCCAAAAATGCAGGGGTTATTGCACGGGTATGACAGAATGATATCCGGCAGGCATCGCCCGGGCAGTTTTACCTGCATCCCCCTATGATAATAAAAGTCAGTATTTTGATAGAAAATTGAACTATTTTTGTAACTTGTAAATATCTATGGACAGCATCAGTTATAAAACGGTTTTTCACCAGGCCCCTTTCGGCTATGCTTTGCTCGAAGCTCTGGCAGACAGCAATGGCAGTAGCAGGGACTACCGGTTTGCAGAGGTGAATGCCGCTTTTGAGGAGATAATTGGTAAAGTGCAGGAAGAGATACCCGGAAAAACAATCAAAGATATTTTTCCTTCTGCATCTTTTCCCGGGTTCAACTGGTCTGAGTTTCTTGGCCGGGTTTCTGAAGATGACGGCACGCGATCGGCCGACCTGTTCTTTGAGAACCGGGATCGCTGGTACAATGTACAGGCCTATCAGGCCGGGCCGGACAGGCTTGCGGTTGTGTTTGCAGACATAACCCCCCGGAAAAACCACGAAGAGGCTGCACGCCAGAGCGAGAACAATCTCCGGAACCTTTTTGACGCCGATGCTGATTTTAACTGGATTCTCGATGAAAAGAGAACGGTCATTTATATTGACAGTACGATAAAGAACAGGCTTGGTTATGGCGACAGCGGGCTTCTTGGAAAACAGTTTGCCGACATTCATCCCCCGGGACGAAGGAAAGAAGCACAACAGGTCTTTGACGACATAATTCAGGGAAAAGAGAGTTGTTGTTCAGTGCCGCTCATGACGAAGTCCGGAGAAGAGATCCCTGTTGAGACCTCTGTTCTGAGAGGCATCTGGGACGGTAAGCCGGCATTTTTCGTGGTCAGTAAAGACATGACCGCCCTTAAGCTTTCGGAAGAGAAGTTTTCAAAAGCATTTGAATCCAACCCGATGGCTATGACCATAAGCCGGCTTGACACCGGCAGCCTGATCGATGTGAACCCCCGGTTTGAGCTTATTACCGGGTTCAGCCGGGAAGAGATTATTGGCAGGAGAGCGATTGATATCGGTGTATGGACCGATCCTGCAAACAGATCCACAACCATAGCTGAGCTGAAAAAAAAGAGATCGGTCCGTGACCAGTCCGTTACCTTCCACAGCAAGTCCGGCGAAGTCCTCGACTGGCGGGTTGCGATGGAGATCATTGATATTAAGGGAGTTGAATGCATTATCTCGATTATTGAGGATTTTACCGAGCGAAAGCGTGCGGAAGATGCCCTCAGGGAGAGTGAAGAACAGTACCGGCATCTTGCCGAGAATATTTCAGATGTGGTCTGGATCACAGATCTTTCCATTAAGCTGATCTGGGTCAGTCCTTCAGTGAAGAGAGTTCTTGGGTTCACGCCTGGGGAGTACCGGAGGCGGACCGTTCGTCAAAACTTCCCGCCACGGCACATAAAACAGTTTATTGAACTTCTTCGGGAGGAGAGGATGAGGGACAGCGATCCCCGGCTTGACAAAGACAGGACGAGGTTAATAGAGGCAGAACACTACAAGCCCGACGGCAGCCTTGTATGGCTGGCCATGCACATAACCTTCATTCGCGACGAGAAAGGCCGGATAAAAGGATTGCAGGGTGTAAGCCGCGACATAACCGAGCGCAAAAAGGCTGAGGAAGCGCTTCAGGCCAGCGAGGAGCGGCTTCGCCAGATCATTGACCTGGTTCCTCATTTCATTTTTGTAAAGGATGTCAATGGGAAGTTCATTATTGTAAACAAGGCTACGGCAGATGCATACGGCACCACTGTAGAGAAACTGACCGGGATGACCGATGCCGATTTTGCCCAATCGGAAGAGGAGGTGCGTTTTTTCAGGCAAAACGATATGGAAGTTATAAATTCCGGGACTCCCAGGATAATCCCTGAAGAGCGGATAACTGACTCCCGCGGCAAAGTCAGGTTTCTGTCAACCACTAAGATACCATTCACATTCTCGGAAAAAAAGTTTGCTGCCGTACTTGGTGTTGCTGTCGATATAACAGAGCAAAGATGGGTCGAGGAGCAGAACAGGAAGCTGTCACAGGCTGTTGAGCAGAGCCCTGTAAGTATTGTTATAACTGACCTCAACGGAACTATCGAGTATGTCAATCCCAAATTCACTGCAGTCACTGGTTATCACTTCAATGAAGCCATAGGCCAGAATCCCCGTATTCTGAAATCAGGCAGGATGGATGATACCAGGTACCAGGAACTGTGGGAGACAATTACATCCGGCAGGGAGTGGCAGGGAGAACTTCTCAACATAAAACAAAACGGTGATCTCTACTGGGAATATGCGACCATATCTCCAATCAGGAATGATGAGGGCAGGATAACGCATTTTATAGGGGTTAAGGAGGATATTACCGAAAGGAAAAAGAAGGAGGAGCTTTTAAAGTTCCAGGAGGATCTAAGGCAATTGCTTATTGAGATATCATCGTCATATATAAACCTTCCCCTGGATGAAGTTGAGCCTTCCATAAATAATACACTGGCTGTCATGGGCCGGTTCGTAGTTGCTGACCGCGCCTATATATTCGACCTTGATATTGGCACTATGCTATGCTCCAATACATACGAATGGTGCAACGATGGTGTAAGTCCGCAATTAGACAACCTGCAGGAAATACAGATGCCTGATGAGTGGAATGCGGCGTTCATGAAAGGTGAAGCGATCATCATTCCCGATGTGCCGGCGATGCCCCCGGGGTATGTGCGTGATGTACTGGAACCGCAGGATATAAAAAGCCTCATTGTAATACCCATGATGAGCGATGGTGTTTGTATCGGTTTTATCGGGTTTGATTCAGTAAATGATTATCATGTTTATTCAGAAGTAGAACAGCAGCTTCTGCAGGTATACTGCCAGATGATGGTTAACATAAAGCTCAGGAAGAAGACTGAAGAGGAGCTTGTACGTGCAAAGGAAATAGCTGAGGAGAGCAACCTCCTCAAGACACATTTCCTTGCCAACATGAGCCATGAGATAAGAACGCCCATGAACGGCATAATAGGGTTTCTTCAGTTACTGCAGAATATGGATATGTCAAGCGAGGAGAAGGACAGTTACATTGAAATACTTAACCAAAGCGGTCAGAGACTGCTAGACACCATTAAGGACATTATTGAAATGTCTAAAATTGAGACAGGGCACATACCAACAGACATCAATGAGACTGACCTGTCGGAGGTGATGCAGTTTACCTTTGATTTTTTCCGGCAGCAGTCCGATGAAAAAGGATTGCATCTTAGTATGAATATGGCACCTGAATGCGAGCAGCTTGCCATAATGACCGACAAGTTTAAACTCGAAGCTGTACTGTCAAATCTCCTGAAAAATGCGATTAAATTCACCAGTGAGGGAGAAATAGAATTCGGCAACTACCTTGACGGCGCCCTTGTCAACTTCTACGTGCGTGATACGGGAACCGGCATCCCCCCCGACCGTCTTGATGCCATCTTTGAGATGTTCGTTCAGGCTGATCTCTCTGCTGCCCGCCCCTATGAGGGATCAGGACTCGGACTTTCCATTGCCAAAGCCTACCTGGAAAAGCTGGGAGGCAGGATATGGGTTGAGAGTGAGGTTGGCGCAGGCAGTACGTTTTACTTTTCGCTGCCATTCATCCCGGCAGAAAAGCAGCCAGATGACACAACGGTTGATGAAGAGCCTCCCGGCAGCATTGCCCCCGGTCTTACAATTCTGGTTGCTGAAGATGATGATGCCAGCTTCCAGCTAATCGAAGCTTTTATGTTTAACAAAGAGGTAAGGCTTTTGCGTGCAACCACCGGCCATGAAGCTGTAAATGCCGTTCGCGAGGATTCCGGGATATCGCTTGTGCTGATGGATATAAAGATGCCCGGGATGAACGGCCTGGAGGCCACCAGGAAGATACGGGAGTTCAACAATAAAATACCGATAATTGCCCAGACCGCTTATGCCATGCCGGGCGACAGGGACCTGGTGTTCAATGCCGGTTGCAATGACTACCTTGCAAAACCAATTAAGAGGAATGATCTGCTGCTCAAAATCAGCCAATTCACCATTAAAAAACCGGGCAGCTGAAATAGGTTATTACACCCCGTCACTCATCCTGCTGGCTCATTCTTAATCCTTCCAGGTACGGCAGGGGCGACACAAATTCATACTCTTTTGAAATATCGAAGAACAGGTTAAGCAGGTTCAGGTGCTCTGCACCAACTATCAGCAGTATCCTGTCATCCGGGCCATGTGGAATGCGCTGAACATTTCTGAATATTCTGAGGTTCCGGTTATACCACCTGCCGGTTTCAAAGTCCACCCCAATAAAATCTCCCGGTTCCTCTTCGTATTTAAATTGGGTCAGTAAATAGAGTGATAACCGGTCTGAGATATACTCCGGGTTATTCATGTGGATCACCTCATCAAGAATGCTTGAAACCTTTCCGGAAGGATTTGGAACCCGGTAAATTGAATCAGGTGAGTTCCGGTAGTAGTCCCCGAATCTCGCAACCCTGGCACTGTCTCTTAACAGTTCGTTTATGTTATCATAATGCCTTCCCCGGTCATCGACGCAATAAACCCCGGGAAGGTTCAGGTTTCCGGCAATCCTGAACCCCAGCTGGTAGATCTCATTCTTTCGGGGTTCCAGACTGCCTTCCAGGTATAATGAGTAAAGGGAATCAGTATACTGTTGCCTTTCGGGCACTCTTTCGACACAAATTATTGTTGGATTGAATTTTTCAATAGCCCTGGCGATAGAGATGATCTCCCCCTGGTACGGCTCATCAAGGACCGATATCTGATCCTCTTCTGCAACTTTAACCGCGTCAAGGTTTGGATAGGCAAAATGAAAAACCCCAAGGGTCATTACCCGGGCCTGTGGCGGTTGTTTCCACTCCTGTGCCTGCGACAGCTTTTCCCGCTCTTGTGCCGGTGAGGCGACACAGGCCAGGAATGCAACAATGAACAGCATAAGTATTCTCATAAGTCAGATTTTGATATAAAACAGGCCATTCGCAATAATCCATATGCGATTATGATCATGGCATAATAAGTCAAATTAAATAAAAAAAATAATTCATAATAATCAGACGATTAACCCCCGGTTTAAGTTACATCGACTGGTGATCAGTAATCCATCATACAGCCCCGGGCATCCAGGATTGAAATTATTCATCGCCTGTTTTATGCCTGATCTTGTCAGGCAGGTCTCTTCGCCTGCCCCCTTCAGGCAGCTCAGATACAGGCAGGCTTACCTGTGCCTCCTCCTTACCGGTAAGCAGGGCGGCAAGGTCATTGCCGGCTTTCGGGGCCAGGTGCCGGATAAAAGCAGGTTGCTGCTACTGATCAACCGGGTTCTCAAGGTCAAAAGTGGCCTTGAAAAGCAGCTCACCATGGTACAGGAGCATGTAGCTGTACGAAGGGGGATCCTCTGAAAGTTCAACCCTCCATACCGCATCGCATGAGCGGGGGATCAGCTCGCAGGTGTATTCGTCGCCGGGAAAATCCTGCCTGAGGGCAGTGCCGTTACCGTCGCCATATCCGCCATACATGGTTATCTCTTCAGGTGTGCCGTCTTCATGCCGGTGGTCATGTCTGAACCGCAGCCTGCCGTCCTCAACCAGGAACATCCATGTGCGCGAGTGGTCATCATCAAGGTGAAAAGGCACATAGATCCTGTCATCTTCGCATACAGTAACGTGCATCATGAACTCCATATGAGCCCAGCTTTCCCTTCCTTCGGCCATAAAGACCTGCTCTCCACTGAATGACCGGCCGCAATGTTGCGCCAGGTTATTGAAAAAAGCCTTTTCAGCCGGGTCAATGAGTGCAGAGCCATATTTTGGCTGATCTTCAGCCTTGCTGCCGGCCTGCTCCCTGCAACCGGTGAAAAATATCAAGGCTATACAAAACAGGGTCGGCGCCAGGTAATTGTACTTTGTCATATGAGCAAGCTGTTATTATCTAATTTATAATAGATTAAAGTCCAAAAATAGTTAATCTATCTGTTAAAGCACATAAAAATACAGGTTTTAGAACTATTATTGCCCTTATCTGTTTTTAGCTGACGATGAACGGGATATTTTTTGTTAAAACAGTATCTTGCATAAATATGAAAATACTTGTTACCGGTGCAACCGGTTATATCGGTAAAAGGCTGTTGCCCACCCTGCTTGATCAGGGTCATGATGTGGTATGTTGTGTAAGGGATGCCGGCCGTTTTGACCTGTCAAAATATTCATCATCAAGCATATCAGTCCTCGAAGTCAACCTGCTGGACAAAAATTCCCTGGAGAAGATACCTGAAGATCTGGATGTGGCATACTACCTGGTTCACTCAATGTCTGCTCCGAGCGGAGATTTCTCTGATCTTGAAAAGCAATCAGCGGAAAACTTCAAAGAGCGGATCGAAAGGACAAATGCCAGGCAGGTGATCTTTTTGAGCGGTATTGCAAACGAAGAGAAGCTTTCAAAGCATCTCAAATCGCGTATGCAGGTCGAAAAAATCCTTTCAGGCGGGAAGTATGGCCTTACCACTCTTCGGGCGGGGATTATTGTAGGTTCAGGAAGCGCCTCCTTTGAGATCATTCGCGACCTGGTAGAGAAACTGCCAGTGATGATTGCACCTAAGTGGCTTAAGACAAGTACACAGCCCATTGCTATCAGGAATGTCATAGAATATCTTACAGGGGTTTTGCTGAAGGCTGAAACATACAACAGAAGTTTTGACATAGGAGGTCCTGAGATTCTCAACTATAAAGAGATGCTCATGACATATGCCAGAGTGCGTAACCTCAAACGGATCATCATTTCAGTTCCCGTAATGACGCCCCGCCTTTCATCATACTGGCTTTACTTTATCACCTCTACCAGCTATAGACTGGCTGTTAACCTTGTCAACAGTATGAAAACAGAAACTGTTTGCAAGAATGATGATATCCGCAGGCTGTTGCCAACAGACCTCATTTCATATGAAGATGCTATCCGTCTTGCCTTTGACAGGCTGGAACAACAGGATGTTCTGTCGAGCTGGACAGATGCGATGTCGGGTGATAAGCTGGATGGCGGAGTCTCCAGTCTGGTTGAGATACCAGTTCACGGTTGTTATGTTGACAGGCGGGAGCGAAAAATTGCCAATGAGGAAGAGGTACTTGCCAGGATATGGTCTATCGGAGGTAAAACAGGGTGGTACTATGCAAACTGGCTATGGGGATTCCGTGGCTTTCTGGATAAACTCTTTGGTGGTGTGGGGCTGCGAAGAGGCAGAAAAAGCGCTGCCACGATCACAGCAGGCGATGCACTCGATTTCTGGAGAGTGCTTTATGCCAGTAAAGAGGATAAAAGGCTTTTACTGTATGCGGAGATGAAGCTGCCTGGCGAAGCATGGCTTGAATTCAGGATTACAAACTCACGGCTTGTGCAGACCGCAACTTTCAGGCCTCTTGGTTTAGCCGGCAGGATGTACTGGTACTCCGTTTTACCTTTTCACGGACTCATATTCAGGGGTATGCTAAAAAGGCTTGCGGGACTGCAGCCTCCTGCGGTTTAACCGTGAACAATATGTTATTCTGGTTGTTATGGTAACAAAATAATTATTCAGATGGATCATAGCATATACGATATTAAGGCGACCACCCTGAAAGGGGAGGAGATCAGCCTCGACAGGTACAGGGGGAAGGTTCTATTGGTTGTAAATACAGCCAGCAAGTGCGGTTTTACCGGGCAGTATGAGGGACTGGAAGATCTTTACCGGAAATACAGGGAACAGGGACTTGAGATACTGGGCTTCCCCTGTAACCAGTTCGGCAACCAGGAGCCTGGCAGCCCCGAAGAAATTGAACAGGGCTGCCTGGTAAATTACGGAGTATCTTTTCAGATGTTCCAAAAGACAGATGTAAACGGCCCGGATGAACATCAGCTTTTCAAATTCCTGAAAGATAAACTCTCTGGTTTTTTTGGCAGCCGGATTAAATGGAACTTTACAAAGTTCGTTGTTGGCCGTGACGGTAAACCCTTAAAACGGTTTTCTCCCGCCACAACCCCTGAAAAGATGGAAGGCTTCATCAGCAATGTGATTAAAGCCTGACAGGCCGGTTAACTGTTTCGACCAGACCATTGTCTTGGCGCAAACTATAAAATATCCCAAACCAGTCCGATTACAGCGAAATTGATCAGCGTGAAATTGTAGACCGATGTGACGTCGGCACCACCCTCCAGTATCCTGTACCCTGCCTTCCCCGAAAGGTTATCTGTTATATTAAAACTGCCACCGAGGAAAAAGTCAAAAGCCCGTCCCGGTCCCCCCGCCAGTCCGTCGCCCTCAAGGTAAAGCATCCACCGGTCAAACTCGCGTGATGCAAACAGGTGCAGCAGCGGGACAAACCCGAGGTCATCCTTCCTGTCGCTCAGTCCCCCGCTGCTTAGCTGTACCCGTGCATCCCTGATCTTGGCGGTGAACCCGACCCCAATGGTCCAACCGTCCGATGTCAGTACATCCCGCCTGTACCCGAGACGGTAGCTATTGAACTTGTAGAACCCTTCGATCAACTGCCCTTGCGTGAAGAGGGACCGCTGGAAGCTAATGTCGAAAGGGGCGGGACCCTCATAGGTCACTCCCAGCGGAGCAAACAGCGCAAATAGATGATTCTTTTCATCAAATGAATAGCGCAGCATCAGCCTGATTGGAATGACAGGCCCCTGAAGCTCAAAATCATCGGTAAAACTGAATTTAGTGCCCGTTTCATTGGGTATTCTTACATCATTGTATCCCTCGAAAGGGAGGCCTGTCTCCAGGTCAATGCTCCATTGTGTATATGCGCCTGAAAAGGAGAAGGCAAGGACAAAGAGGAGGAGAATTTTACGGGTGATAAGTGAATTTGGCCGTTTAACGAGTGGATACATAAGAGTGCTTTTTAAGAATGACATTTATCAAATGTTGAAGATAATAAGAATATTGGGACCGGAAAACAAATACTGCGACAAATCCCAGTCCGCTTTGTGAAGCATTATCATCCCACCAGTGCCTGCACTCCTTCAGCAATCTTGCCGACATTGACTCTGCCGGCCTCCATTCGATATTCATGTTATTTTGTGTGCTTCAGCTCATGGGGGTTTCATTCAGCGCATAATCCTGGTATGAAAATCCTGTTTATTTGCGTATATGACCTAACTTTGTATTTTAGATATTAATCAATAAATGCTTTATCTCCTTGAAATTGTACATCAAAAATATGGTCTGTATCCGCTGCCAGATGGTGGTTAAGAGTGAACTTGAAAAACTCGGGCTGAAATATATTCATGTAAGAATTGGAGAAGCAGATATAATTGGGGATACAAAACCTGAACAGTTGAAACAACTGGATTCAGAATTAAGAAAATCAGGACTGCAACTTATGGATGACGGAAGAAGCATCCTTGTAGAGAAGATAAAGAATGCTGTTATTGAACTGGTACATTACACCGAAGAACAGATAAAAGTTAACCTGTCCGATTACCTGAGTGAAAAACTCAATTACGACTATACATATATGGCAAATCTTTTTTCAGAGGTCAAAGGAATTACCATTGAAAAATTCTATTTGACTCATAAAATTGAAAAGGTAAAGGAACTCATAGTTTACGATGAGCTAAACCTTTCTGAGATTGCCTTCAAAATGCACTACAGTAGTGTATCCCATCTGTCGAATCAATTTAAAAAAATCACCGGACTAACCCCCACCCACTTCAAAAACCTGAAAAACAAAAGGCGCGATACACTTGAAAATGTGTGAAAGATGTAAATTATTACATCAATCGTGTAAAGCATTGCCTGGTGGTTTACCATACCTTTATATCAAATTAAAAGTAAGCAGATGCAAAATGTTGATTTGGAAAAATCAAAAAAGTACATTTTAATTAAGATCATTGAGTATATGCCTAATTCTGTGGTAAGCAGGACGATAATGCAAAAGACAACCGGAAATATCAGCATTATTGCTATTGACACCGGAGAAAGCCTGGCTGAAAAAATATCGCCGTTTGATACTTTCATCCAGATTATTGAAGGAGCCGCTGAAGTAATAGTTGATAAAAAATCGAGTATGCTTAAAACAGGTGAGGGTATGATAATCCCGGCCCATACATCCAATAATGTCAAAGCTAATGAGAAGTTTAAAATGCTTTCGACCATAATCAAAAGCGGGTATGAGTCAACTTTAATTTAAGAATACTAATTACCCTTTTTTAGACACTCCGGATCATTTTAGTTAATAATCAGCATTATGACAAAAGGAATTGAGAATCAGAAGAACAATAAGAAAGCGCCGGCCAGGAACCTGAAAGAGAAAAGGGCAGCCAAAGAAGCCAAGCGTGCAGAAAAAAATAAGAGGAGCGAATTATAAGCTGCCTGTTGAGAAAATTTATATTGGCGTCATTTGTCCAGGAAGATCTACTTCCTGGAAGATATAGTTATTACATAAACCAAACTAATGAAGATTGCTTTCATAGGTACATACCCACCCAGAGAATGCGGCATTGGCACATTTACCAATAACCTGTTTAATTCCGTTGTTAAAAACAATACATATGCAGGAATTCCCAATGATGGCTTTGTTGTGGCATTAAACGATTTTACCAATATTTATGAATACCCGGAGGAGGTAAAACTAACAATCAGGCAGGAGCATCAGCGAGATTATATACAGGCAGTTAAGTACATTAACTTAAGCGGCGCTGACCTTTGTATTCTCGAACATGAGTTTGGTATATTTGGCGGTCAAAATGGAGTATATATCTTACCCTTGTTGCATCGACTGGAAGTACCACTGATTGTTACACTGCATACCATACTTAAAGCACCATCCTATAATGAAAAGGCTGTTTTGCAGGAAATCTGCAAAATGGCACACAAAATAGTTGTAATGAGTCATAAGGCTATTGAATTTTTAGTCGACATCTACGATGTTCCTAAAGGGAAAATAGTGTTTATGGACCATGGTGTTCCTGATTTGCAATTCAGTGCCGAAAAATCAAAAAATGAGTTTAAGCTTGAAGACAAAAAAATACTCACAACATTTGGGTTTATTGGTCGCAACAAGGGCATTGAAACAGTAATTAGAGCTTTGCCAAAAGTGATTGAAACCCAACCCAATGTTATTTACCTGGTTTTGGGCAAAACCCATCCCAACGTATTGAGGCACTCGGGTGAGGAATACCGCATTTTTTTAATGCGCCTGGTTAAGAATTTGCAATTGGAAAAACATGTGGTTTTTTTAAATGAATTTTTAGATGTTAAAGACCTGTTCAAATATTTGTCGGCTACCGATATATATATTACGCCTTACTTAAACGAGGCTCAAATAACCAGCGGCACACTTTCTTATGCGATAGGTGTTGGGGCGGCTATAATATCAACACCCTACTGGCATGCCTCGGAGTTATTGGCCGATGGCAGGGGAAGACTATTTAACTTCAATGATTCAGATCAACTGGCCTCAATCTTGACAGAACTACTCGACAACCCTGCTGAGCTAAACAAGCTCAAGAGTAAAGCCAGGGAATATGGCATGAAGATAACATGGCCAAAAACAGGACAAAAATATATCGCCCTGGCCGAACAGGCGATGATGCAGGATGTCGAAGAATTGGAAAAAAAGGATACAATCCTGGATTCTCTTATCCTGCCGTCTTTTTCCCTGGTTCATATTAACAGGCTGACAGACGATACAGGCATTATCCAGCATGCTAAGTTTGGTATTCCAAACTTAAAAGAAGGCTATTGCCTTGATGATAATTCACGAGCGTTGCTGATGGTGTTGATGGCATACAGACAAATGAAGGATGCTCGCGCACTCGAATTGTCGCCAATTTATTTGAGTTATATCCACTATATGCAAAATAAGGATGGTACTTTCAGAAACTTTTTGAGTTTCAGCAGAAATTATCTTGATGAGGTTGGTTCTGAAGATTCCTTCGGCCGTACTATTTGGGCTTTAGGATATTTATTGGGCAATGCCCCCAATGATGCCTATTACCAGACGGGGCGGCTGATGTTTTTTAACGCAGCCCCTAATTTCGAAAAATTAAAATCCATAAGAAGCATAGCGAATACTATTATTGGGGTGTGTTATTATCTCAGAACAAATCCTTCAGATGATTCAATGACAGAAAGGCTCCGGGGTATGGCACATACCCTTATTAAACATTACGAGGAAAACGAATCGGCTGACTGGAAATGGTTTGAGGCGCTGCTTGCTTATGATAATGGCATATTGCCATTGGCGCTTCTGCATTCGGCAGGAATCCTTAACGAAGACCGGGTTTTGGAAGTAGCAATAGCATCAATGCAATTTCTTACTGAACATACACTTAACGGAAATTACCTGTCAATTATCGGTAACGAAAAATGGTATAAGAAAGACGGTGAGCGCTCCATATTTGCGCAACAGCCCATTGATGCAATGGCTATGGTTTTAATGTATCACCAGGCTTTTCATGTAACGAAAGATAAAGAATACCTGAACAAACTATATACTTCATTTTTGTGGTTTTTAGGGGAAAACGATCTTAGAATGAGTTTGTACGATTTTGAAACCAAGGGCTGTTGTGATGGCTTTGAGAGTTATGGGATAAACCGCAATCAGGGAGCCGAAAGCTCATTGGCATATTTAATCTCTCATATAACGGTATTGCAAGCCTATGAAGAATTCCACAACAGATAAGGGAACAATTAATGTTTTGATTAAATTTATCGGTGGATAAAACATAACATCATGGCGGAAAAAGGAACTGAATACCTCCGGGTACTTATGATTGATGCATCCAATGGTTTTTATCGTATAAACAAGTATCCTGTCGGAGCGTTCTATGGTCCTGTCGACCTGGGTATTCATCTTGCTTTTAAACATAACAGCCTGAATGTTGGTGCCGGACTGCTGGCAGGATCGGTCTTTCCGGGATCAAACAGACTGATGTTTACGGGTATTTCACCCTCATGGCATGGGTTCTTCATTTCTTCCATGGGTGGTGCAGCACTGGTGTTCGACAACCTGGGCATTAACATGTTCTCCATAATAGGGAAGGCTCATACGCCATCTATTCTCTATCTCAACCGGAACCACGGGGAGGAAGTTGAAGTTGAGCTGCATCCGGTGCATCCCGTGACCGTCTGGCAGACGGGAAGGGGAGGGGTATACGGGGTGATGCAGTATGCCCTGGACCGCTTCTCCTCACGGTACGAGAAAGAACCCAGGGTGCTGGCTGTGGGGCCGGCCGCAATGCATACCGACAATGGAGCTATTGCATCGGCGCCTGTAAAGAAAGGGGAGCTGACTGCCGTGGATTGCTGGGCCGGACGGGGAGGCTTCGGCACCAAACTCCTGCAGCAACATGGCATTATGGGCATCATTTACGGGGGTACATGGGTAGATGAGGATTTCAGGGATCGCATGGTGGCCGACCAATGGTTTCACGACAGGTATGAAAAAAAGATGGCGGCCAAAGACTTTGAGGTCACCACCAAATACAGGTATGATCCGGAATTTAACACGGGAGGAACCTTCGGGGTCAACTTCGCTACGATGAATGAACGGATCATTGCATTCAATTACCGGACTCTTTATATGACTAAAGAGGAGCGCCTGGACCTGCATAAGCGGTTTGTTGTGGATCATTACCTCAGGCAGTTTAATGAGGAAACCATCGAAAAGAAGCAGCAAAAAAACTGTGGAGAGCCCTGTGTGGCCGTTTGCAAGAAAATGCACAACCATTTTAAGAAAGACTACGAACCCTATCAGACAATGGGCCCGTTGTGCGGGGTGTTCGACCAGCGTGCCGCCGAACTGCTGAATGGCAAAGCAGATGCTTACGGTTTCGACGCCATATCGGTGGGCGGGGTGCTGGCGTGGCTGATGGATTGCATGGCAGATGACCTGATCAAGCCACAGGAGCTGGGAGTGAAGCAGAAACCGAAATTTATAATTGAGGATTTTGATGTGGTAAAAGACTCCATGCACAATGCCAAAATCGGAGCAGCCCTGCTTGACGAAATGGTCAGGGTCGATGGCAAAATTGACCTTTCGCTTGGTGCCCGCAAGCTGGCCCGTCACTTGTCGCGCGAAAAAGGGGTTGAGGTCATTGATCGCTTCGTGCATGTCGGCTTTGCCCGGCAAGGGTGGATGGTACCAAACCAGTACTGGACACCCGGGGTGCTTTCACCTATGGCCATCATGGGTAAATATTACATGGTGTACGGCAAGGATTTTATCCCGCCACGCGAACTGGGAAGGCAGAATGCGGAACGCATGATCATGGAACTGATGTTGGACAACCTTGGGTTCTGCCGTTTCCACCGTGCCTGGGCTGAAGAGATCCTGCCGGATGTGATGGAGAAACTTTACGGGCAGCGGGATGATTTCCTGCGAAAGCTTAAGCTTACAGCAACCAGGATCAATAGCCGTAATGCCTCAATTTTCTGGGAATCGGAGCGGAATGTGGACTTTGTCTATTATTTCCTGAAGAAAAAAGCAGATGAAGATGGTGTGGATGATGAGGAGTTAAACACATGGATCAAGGCATTTGAAAAAGATAAGTTTGAAGCAGGATTGCAATTCTGGTTCGAAATTCACAAGGGAATTCACGAAACCCTGAGGGAGTTTCACTGATTATAATCCAAAAATATCGCCTTGGACAGGTTGGATATATTCCTGGACTATAGAAGCTTAACGTTCACACATTGCGTGGTCCCGGGAGTGAAAGGGCTGGCCGTCACCTTTGTATTGTTTGCTGCCGGGGCGTAATACTATTTTAAGAAAGCTATTCATTATCTTGCAGAATACAATACGACAAACATTCTGCCATGAACACAGTTGCTAAATACCTGGTATTTTTTGTGATCGCCACCTCTTTATACTCCTGTAACTCACAGAGGCCGGTACACTACTCCAAAACACACTCATACGGTTTTCAGCACGATGATCATGTATATTTTCTTCTTGATTACCAGGTTTGGAAAAGAGGCGGCAGATTCTGGTTCATAATGCCAGTTCAGCTGCCTTCGAAGATTTATCTAAAACAGGTTTACCTGTACAGGTATGAACCTGACCTGAATGACCTGGAAAAACTTGCTGTTCTGCGCGATGAGGCCATGCGGTCAATCAACGTCAGGTACACTAAGTTTACGGAAGACGACAATAAGATCGTTTTTGCATATCATGCCGGTTACGACGAAGAGATCAACCCGCTGATCGATCTCTTCATCTGGGACACCCAGACAGGTAAACCTGATGATACCGGGTTCGAAAATCCTGTAAGAGATAATCATCCCCTGTACCAGGAATATTTCAGCGATTACCAGTCGCCGTGGCGCGACAATCCTGCAATTATCAGTATATCGGCATTAAAAAATGAAATACTGCAGCACCTTACCAATGAGGATTATGATTTGCCGGAAGAGTGGTAGGGGGGGATCCTTCTGCCAGCCTCTTCCCCTTCCCGGTTGAGCATATAGAGCAGACATCCCGCATCCATTACATAAGACCCGTATAACCGCCAATCGACAGGATCAGGCAGGATCTGGCCGGCACCCCTTGCTGCCACAAGGATGAAGATGCCCCGTTCATTTCCGCGAAAGCAAAATTTCAGAACGGACTTAAACAAATTGGCTGTTTATTTCTTTACTTTGTTATATCAATGATTTTTATATGGATAGATCAGGATTTGATGTCTCATGGATGTTCAGGCTAAATTTTATCAAGTGGGTCGCAGGGGGTTCGGCAGCCATTTTCCTGCTTGTGCTGCTGCTGACCTCACCGCTTATAATAAAGCCTTTGTACGAGTCCGCGACCACCATCTATGTCCCCCTGACCCTTTTTAGCCGGCAATATGAGCAGCTGGGAGTCGGCTTCGGGAATAATGAAGAGATAGACGCACATATTCAGATACTCAGTTCAACCCGCATACTCGACAGCCTGGATGCTGTTTTCAGCCTTTCGGAAAGACTGGGTGTTGACATGGACGATCCCGGAGGGCGCAGCAGGTATTACCGTGTTGCCGGAAACCGGATAACAACAGAGAAGACCCGTTACGGCTCAGTCTCGGTCAGGGTAAGGGATAAAGACAGGATATATGCAGCTGAGATGGCCAACCGGATAGTGGCGCTGGGTGATCTGATAAAGGAAGACATTTTGCTCGAGAACAGGCTTGCAGCCTATAACTTTGCCAGGGAGCTTTACATGGAGAAACTGGAGGAAACGCTGGAGATGGAGAGGCAGATCATGGGACAGGGAGCAATATTGCCATTGCAGCGTTTGAAGACCGGAACAGCAGATATCAGTCCCGCTGAAATATTTGGCCACGCTGAAGCTGAAGAAGCTGATGACGTTACTCCCGGTGCATTGAGACAGCTAACCACCTATGAGTCCGAGCTATGGAACCTGACCTCTTTAAAGAATGACTATGAAAGGGTAAGAAAAAGCCTTGAAACACCCATCCCCCGCAGTTATGTGGTTTCGCCCGCGGTTGTTGCCGAAAACCCGGCATGGCCTCCCCGGCTGCTCCTGGCTGTTGCTGCTGTAATTGCATTTGTGATCATAATGGTCTTTGTCAGGATAGTCAGAATGGATTAATTAACCGGGTGCAGATGCCAGGGAACGCGATAAACAGATACGGTATACTTTCAGTGACATCTATTGTTGCATTGGTTATAGCCATTATTATTGCAGGATCATTGCTCTATCCCGTGCTTGCGATCATGACTGGCGCCATCCTTATTTTTGTCCTTGCCCATCTTGTTGTGCGCTTTAATCTGCAGGCTGTCCTGCTTAAGTTGATGGCTTTTGTGCTTCCCTTTTCAGTAACGGTTCCACTGACTGAAGGTTCAATGATCAGGGTGCCGGGAGAACCGCTTGTCCTTGTTGCCGCGGCGGTGCTGTTCATGGAAATTGCAGGCGGATCCTTTAAAAGAATGAATGACGTCCTTCACAGGGAGTTCCTGTGGTTGTTGCCGTTTGCCGCTGCATTTCTTGTTACAATACCCTTTTCGCAGATCCTGGTTGTTTCGGTAAAATTCTCATTCATCAACCTGCTCTACATGCTGGTGTTTTACATCTTCGTTGCAAGGCAACTGAGGTATGACAGCAACCTGTTTTTCCAGATGATTCTTCTCTACAGCATGGGGATGCTGGTTGTGCTGTTGTGGAGCCTGTTCAGGTTCTGGCAATGGGAATGGAACCCCGTAGTCATGCGGGGTATCTTTCTGCCGTTTTACAATGATCATACCATCTTTGGAGCTTCAGCAGCCATCCTTGCTGCCCTGTGGCTTTCGACAGTCACTTTGTGCCGCAACAACAAAACACGCATATTCTGGCTGGTAACAGGATTGTTCTTCATTATGACAGTGATCTTTACTACCAGCCGGGCCGCCCTGCTCAGTCTGCCGCTTTTCCTACTGGTTTTGACGCTTCTCTATTTAAAGCTGAAGGTAAGGCACCTGCTGATCATTGGCGGTGTATTCCTTTTGGGGGTCGTGGTGTTCCGCCAGCCGCTGGTCAACCGGATGCAGCAGGTTGAGGCCCTTTCGTACGATGTCAATGCAGGAATTGGCGAGCGGACTGTTTCATCTGCTAACATCAGCACCGATGTATCAAATATTGAAAGGCTCAACAGGTGGGTGTCGGCATGGAGAATGTTCAAAGAGAGGCCGTTGACGGGTTTTGGTCCCGGAACCTACCAGTTTACCTATATTCCCTACCAGGAGCCTTCACTGATGAACAGGCTCACTGTTACGGACCCCTGGAATGTGCCTGAAGGATCAGGAGGCACTGCTCATTCAGAGTACCTGCTTGCGCTCAGTGAGATGGGGATTATGGGACTTGCTGGCTGGCTGCTTTTTATCGGGCGGCTTATGTTTCTGGCTTTCGACCGGAGTACCGGCCATCGTTCGCGCGTTATAATAATTGCAGCATTTGCCGCTTTGGCTACCTGGTTTTTTCATGCATTTTTCAACAATTTCCTGAATACCGATAAATTTGCTTTTCTGTTCTGGGGAACTGCGGCATGGCTTGTTACAAACTATCATACGAAAGATGAAGAGCACCTATTACGGCAAAATTGAGGAGTATTATGACGGCGATGCTGCCGGCTTTGAGGAGCGGTACTGGCAGAACCCAGTTCTGCAGCGCATGAGGCAGGATTTCAGGGAAGAGGTGAAACGGTTCAGCTTCAGCAGCATGCTTGAGATAGGGTATGGGACCGGACTTGACATGGTTCATTTTGCCGCGACCCATCCTTCCGTTCAGGTAGCCGGAATCGATATTTCGGGCGAGATGCACCGGCTCGCATCCGCCAGGATAGAGAACATGCAGCTTGAAAATGCCGTTGCTGCAAAGGGTAAAATTGAGGAACTGGAAGATATTTTCCCCGGCAGGCAGTTTGATATGATCTACGTGTTTTTCGGCGCCTTGAATACCGTGGAAGACCTGGAGGGAGCCGCCAGGATACTCCACCGCGCAGCAACACCCGGAGGCGTGCTTGTCCTCTCGTTTGTGAACAGGCATTACCTGGCGGGTATGCTCATAGAGCTGCTCAAGCTTCGTTTCAGGGCAGCATTTTCAAGGCTCAGGACCAGCTGGGGAGGGTATTCGCCTTCACGAAGCCTGCCAAGCCGGTGTTACAGTACCGGTCAGATAAGAAAAGCCTTCAGCAATTTCATCCCGGTCAGAAGGAAAGGCTACAGCATTGTCAGTCCGGCCTGGTATTATCACCGGCTTAACCGGCTGTTAAGGAGATTTGGCAGGATTTTATGGAAGACCGATATGGCATTGCAGAAAACGCCGCTATGGAAGTTCGGCGAATACACCCTGTTTGTTTTCAGAAAGCCCGACAACGGAAGCAAGTAACTGTTCCGGGTCCCGGATAGTAATCCCTGCCCTGTGGTGAAGTTCAGGGTACAGAGTGCCCATGGGAGAGGAGGAGAGCAGCGCTGCTGCGGTAACCTTGCCGTATTTTTGTCTTAAACGGTTCTCAGGTATCATTTCAGTTTCTGCGTTCAGCATCCGGGCAAGGGTATTTGAGAAGTCAAGCTGCGTGATAATATCTCCCGAGAAGATATTCAGGTTGCTGCCTTTTGAGCCGTACTGCCCCAGGGCATGTATCATTGCAGCGCAGTCGTCAAGATCGGTCAGGGACATACGCTGTGTACCCTCCCCGTAGCAAGGCACCCTGCCGGTGTGCCGCCAGGGTTTATAGAAGAACTCCATGAACCATGAACCCGGTCCGGCGATCCAGCCAGGACGTGCAAAGCGGACATCAAGGGACCCTTCACCCTGCGCCTCTATCCAGGGCAGCTCGTTGCGGTAATAATAGCGCGCAAAAGATTCAGGGCTCAGCGGTGAGTTTTCAAATGCCGGATCGTTGTCCGGCCGGTCGCCGTACATCAACGATCCGCTCACATACACTACCACGGGCGTCGCCGGCAGAGACCGTAAAATCTTTACCAGTCGCCTGTTGGCTCTTTCACCTGTGGCTGATCTCAGTTTTCGGGTTAACGCATTACTACCCGCCGGTCTCGCCAGGTGATAAACTATATCGGGCGGGTACCGTTCAAACCAGCCAGGCTCAATGCCCGAAAGAGTGCCGGTAAAAGTGCTGAAACCCTCCAGTAACCGCCAGTGAGCTCTTTTATGAACCAGAAGGTGGAGCCTGTTTGCCTTGTCGTGCGACAACAGCCTTACAAGAGCCGACCCGATAAATCCGGTACCTCCCAGGATCCATATGTTTCGGGACGGTTTTATCATAAAGAATTTATTCTGTTGTCCGCTGTGGGTCCGTTGCCCGCTGTGGGTCCGTTGCCCGCTGTGGGTCCGTTGCCCGATGGCGTTCTTCTGCCCGCTGCGGGTCCGCTACCCGCTGGTGTTCTGCTACCTGCTGGCGTTCTGTTACCTGCGGGCCTTCCCCTATCTGCGGGCCTTCCGCTACCTTTAAATACCGGTTAACCCGCTCATTATATTTATCCATTATACTTAACTGCTGACTGTTTGGTAAATACTTCAGCTCATGCCGGAGAACCCTGAAGTTGCGGGCAAAAGTATCATCATTCATATGAGAAAACTGCCTTCTTATCCATGATCTGGATCTCCTGTGAAGGTAATTATCCAGTCTGCCGGTGAGCGGTCCGGAGAGCAGTTTCTCGACCAGTCTTTTCAGAGCAGGCTCATTATTATGGCAATCGTAATTATTATTTTCCATTAAATTCGGATAGTATTCTTTTACCCAGCTGTTCTGATCCAGCAACCTCTGGTGCATGGAACTGTTGAAAAGCGGTACCAGGAATGCGATCTCGGTTGCAGTGTACCTGTTGTGCTCTTTGATAAACAGATGGTTGCTGTCTACAAAGTAGTTGATGCAGAAATTCCTGTACGAATTGAAAAGAAAAACTTTCTTGAAAATGGTGAGCAGTGATCTCACCAGCCACAACCGTTCCGGCTCTGTCACTATGAAGTAGTCAATATCATCTTCCTTTGCCGCAAAGCCCTTTGAAAGAGAGCCGGATATAAATACACCCCTCACGAAGGGGAACCAGGAGATAAGCCGGGAGAACCTTTTGGCCGTCTTCATCCTTCCGACTGCCCTGTTGTTGCCATTAAGCCGCCTGACCACATTCTGCCTGTTGGCGCCCACATAATAAAGTCCCCCAAACCGGTTTATCAGCCCTTCCCTTTGCAGCATCTTAATAGCTGCATCTGCACTTTCCCCGGCCCCGCCTGGAATACCCGAATAGGCAATAAGCTCCCTCTTTGTAAGGGGGTACGAGAAAATGTCAAAATAGAGCAGAACCTTCAGCAGCTCATCGGCCATAGATGGGTTACGTTATAAATTTTGCCATCTTGTTGGAAAGGCATATCAAATATAATCCTCCAATTGAAAATAATAACAAAAAAACCAGGAAGAAGTTTTATAATAATACCCCTTTCGGGGGAAAAAAAACGATACCGCCTTCCCATACCCAGTAATATAGCAGATCTTTTTGTCTTGTGTTTTATTAAAGCGGTTAATATAATGAACTAAACCCGTTGTTTTGTGTTTAAGATATTAAACAAAATATTAGACATTATGAAAACACACAACAACATAATCCGAATACTCTTAACAGTGCTTTTAATACAAACCACAGCCATGGCATCAGGAAATACAGAAGAGCAGAAGTATACCGTTGTCTCTTCAAATGAGGAGTTTGAAATACGGTTCTATCCGTCAGCCACGCTGGCTACGGTCTATATGAATGCAGCCTCTTACAGGGAGGTCTCACGTCCGGGTTTCAGGACCCTGGCCGGTTATATCTTTGGCGGCAATGAGTCAGAGACGAAGATATCCATGACGGCCCCTGTCCATATGAATATATCAGAAGACCGTTCTTCCATGAGCTTCGTGATGCCGTCTTCATACAATCCCGACAACCTTCCGAAGCCTGATAATTCCAGGGTGATTATAGAGGAGACCAAAGATGAATATGTGGCTGTCATAAGGTTTTCGGGCTACGCCTCCGACAATGACATTAAGAAGCAGTCAGAAAAGCTCCGGAAACTGTTGATCGAAAATGGCATTGAATTCTACGGAGACTTCCGTTATCTGGGATACAATTCCCCTTACAAGTTTTTTAACAGAAGGAATGAGATTATCGTGTCGGTGAGGTAGATTGCGAAGCAGGCCACAGGTCTTCGACCTGCAGCCAACCGCTATCCGGGATTAAGCTAAGAGCCGGTTCCATGAAACCAGAGGTTTCGCGTGTAGGAAAAAAATTGTACTTTTAACATGCGTCACCAGTGATAAAATATAATCAGCCTCACTCAGAAGCTAACCAATGCTGGCGCTTTTACTTATTCTGAATGAGGCGTTATTTCTTTATCCATCAGTTATTTTAACTTGTTTGCAGATTGTTAATGAGTATATTATTTAAACTGTATGAGTGAAGCTGAAAAACAGGGTATCAACGGAAAATTCCTTTACTATGCATTTATTGCAGGTGGAAATCAGATACTGCAAAATCAGGCAGAATTAAACAGGATAAACGTATTCCCCGTAGATGACAAGGATACGGGAACAAATTTTGCTTCTACGGTTCGTTGGGTAATTGACACTATCAAACCTCACAAATCATATAAAGCCACTGTAAATAATATTGCAGATGCCGCATTAATGGGGGCAAGAGGAAATTCGGGAGTTATTTTCGCTCAGTTCCTGCATGGTTTGAATCTTGAAACACAGAACAAACCCATTATTACCCTTCCTGACTTTGCCGAAAGTGTAAAAAAGTCAATACCGTATATGTACGAGGCCGTTGCCAACCCGGTCGAAGGAACCATGCTGACAGTTATTAAGGATTGGGCTGACTTCCTTACCAGTAAAAAAGAGGCCATCCACGATTTCAGAAATGTGATGATCGATTCCTTTGCTGTTTTGGAAAAATCTTTGGCAGAGACTACCTTGAAATTAAAAGTGTTAAAAAAAACAGGCTTTGTAGATGCCGGAGCTAAAGGATTTGTTCTGTTCATTAAAGGTATTATCGGGTTTATAAAAAACAGGGACATCCGCAATCTGAAAGTTGAATCGCAGGAAACCATCTCTCTTGTTCATTCGGAGGATATGAAATACGAAGAGATCAAGCACCGTTTTTGTACCGAAGCCATCATAAAGAATTTGGCCATTAATAAATCCGAACTTCAGGAAACCTTAAGTACCAGCGGTGATTCGGTTGTTGTTGCCGGATCTGAGAGCATTTGCCGGATACATGTGCACACCAGCCAGCCGGCAGAACTGTTTCACCGGCTGAAAGATATTGGAACCATCACATATCAGAAAGTGGACGATATGGTCCGCCAGCAGGAAACGATTACCAAAAGAAAATGGAATATTGCCCTGGTAACTGATTCCACTTGCGATTTGTCACAGGAATTGATTGATTTATATCAAATTAATGTCGTTCCCATAAACCTGAATTTTGGCGACAATCATTATCTGGATAAGCTGACTATCCAACCCGATCAGTTTTACGATTTACTTGAGACCAATGCTGAATTCCCCAAAACATCTCAAATTAACGAGCAGACCTTTACCAGCTTGTATTCACATCTGGCTTCGCATTATGATGCCATTATTGCCTTGCATCTTACCGGGCAGTTTAGCGGAACCTATGCAAACAGCGTTAAGGCAGGCGAACGCATACAAAAGGAGTTTAGCAAACCCGTTCATGTGATCGATTCAAAGAATTTATCAGGAGCACTCGGATTACTGGTGCTGAAAGCAGCAAAGGGCATTGAAGCCGGAGAGCCTGTCGAATCCATCGTAAGATCAATTAAGTCTGATGTGCTTAATGCAAAAATATTTGTCAGTGTCAGGGATTTGAAATATATGATCAAGGGAGGACGGGTTTCCAGGCCAAAAGGTTTTATAGCCTCTGCGCTTGGGTTGAACCCTGTTATCTCGATGGATGAAAATGGAAAATCTGTTTTATTCGGGAAAACTTTCAGCCAGCAGTCCAGCTTAAAAAATATTTACACGCATATTGAAAAAATAAGTCGTGGAAGGACAATCTGGAACTACATCCTGCTCCATGCGCATAACCCTGAAGGGGCTCATAAAGCAGAAGATAAAATGCTGGAGATTACCGGCAAAAAACCGGTTTCGGTAGTCGATATCTCTCCGGTTATAGGAATGCATGCCGGAATCGGCACCATTGGCATTTCATTGTTGTTTGATAATTAATTTGTTTTTGCAAATGCTGACCCCGTTTTTACAAGCCTCGCTCATCATTTTCATCCTGGTGACACTCCTTTGGATAGTAAGCGTTATTATAAAAGATGTAAGCATAATTGACCTGTTCTGGGGACTTGGTTTCGTGGTGGTAAATTCCTTTTACTTCTTTGTATCGGGCGATTTGAATGAACGAAAAATACTCCTGCTGGTTCTGGTCTCAATCTGGGGCTTGAGGCTTTCCATTTATCTGGCCTGGAGAAACCTGGGCAAAGGAGAAGACTTCAGGTACCGGGAATTCAGACGAAAGTACGGCCCGCATCGCTACTGGTGGTTTAGCTACTTTCAGGTGTTTCTGTTGCAGGGAGTGTTGATTATGCTTGTTTCCCTGCCCTTATTGGGAGCCAACGCCGGAACACAAAACGAGAATCTTACCTGGATAGATTACCTGGGTATTTTAGTGTGGCTGATTGGATTTGTGTTTGAGGCCGGAGGCGATTTTCAGTTGGCCAGGTTTAAAAGCAATCCCCAAAACAAAGGAAAGGTGCTAGACAAGGGATTCTGGAAATATACCAGGCATCCCAATTATTTTGGCGATTCTGCCGTCTGGTGGTCTTTTGCCATTTTCAGTATAGCTGCCGGAAATTACTGGCAGATTGTTGGTTCAGTGCTTATGACTATACTGATAATAAAAGTCTCAGGAGTTTCATTGCTTGAAAAATCTTTAGATGACAGGAAACCACAATACCGGGAATACATTCAAAAAACCAGTCCGTTTTTCCCGTGGTTCCCAAAAAACCCATAAACCATTAATCGGAATAAAATTCTTTGATCCTCGTGGGCGATACACCGGTTTCATAAGCCATCACTAACGCAATATTCAGGAGTTGCTGCCTGATAATTCCATTTTGAATAAATCTTCTGGCAGAAGTTGTCACTGCCAGGGGCAGTTTGATGAACCGTCCTTTTCTTCTGATCTCTTTTTGTATCTCAAGATCCTCCATTACAGGAATATCTTTATACCCTCCTATTTCATCAAAGATGGTTTTTCTGATGAAGATGCCTTGATCACCCCACGTCAGATACTTGTTATTTATCCTGGTGAAGCGGGCAAGAAAATTCAGAATCCGGTTCTGATCGTCGAACTTCACATAAAAGCTGCCTCCCGC
>REEN01000020.1 GCA_007695015.1 Marinilabiliales bacterium | reverse complement strand
CACATGAAAGTGGTAAAAAAATAACGTTTCAAGATGGGTTCTTCGCTCTAAGTAACAGGTTGGTAATTTAAATATTAATTAACTCTTCGATTTTGCTGATGAACTCTTTCATTTCTTCAAGTTTAATTTGAACCTCAGCTTTTTCAAATTCAATAAAAATGCCATAATCACTATCGGTTCTGTCTTCAAATGCTTTATAAATAATACTTCCAAGGCGGGTATCGACTTTACCTGATTTTACGAATTCTTTATTGAACCATCCAATCAATTGCTGATGTTTTGACGTTTTAAAATGATGCTTCAGTGCAAGTGCCAGCAGAATATAAAACATCCCATAATAGATTCTGGTAACGGCAGTGTTTAAATAGTTATTTTGCTATTTGAAATTCAACTTCTGCAATGGTATCATATGCCTGTTGTATCCTGTATTCTATAAGTTCATTTAAATTTTCAGGCATGAATACCGTTTTTTATTGCATCAGTAAATAATGGGTGTTTACCCCAGAATTTTGTTTCCAGGTCTTCTAAGTAGATGATTTTTGAATCAATAAAAACATCATGCTCCAGAGAAATATTAAAACAGATATTACGTACAAGGTTTTTTGTTGTCCAGTGAACTGGTGTGTTAAGAATTATAAGAACATCAAAATCACTGAACTCGTTTGCCTTCTTATTTATCCTGGAACCAAATAAAATAACCTTGTTTAAATCATCGCCCAGTTCCTCTTTCAAGCGTGATTTAACAGTTTTGAGAATATCTATATTGGTTGTCATGTTTGTCTTGACATATAATCGATTATCACAAATATACGAGACAATTTTAACTTAACCATATGCAGGATATATTCAGATCTATCAGTCTTAATAAACATACCTACATGGTAAAAAATTAATTTTCCTCAACTCTATGCTCAATGTATTTTTAACCCGGTAAAGGAAAGACTGCATGGCATTAAATTACAGAATATTTGTATATTAATTGGTTTTATTATTCTTTTTTGCAGATCAACATTTAATAATAACTAAGATGAACCGGTTTAAAATATCAGTATTCACAGTTTTAATATTGTTGTATTCTTGTGACGGGCAAAAGATTAAGGAACAACCGGGCACCGGCCTGACATATGCAACAGCCAGCCCGTTTCCACCAGATTTAATTACATTATCTGAATCGTGGGTAAAGGATCGTGAAGATCTGAATACAGCATATTTAAAATCGCTCGACCCCGAAAGGCTTCTTCATAATTTCAGGGAGAATGCAGGGTTGCCATCCGAAGCCAGTCCGCTTGAAGGCTGGGAAGCTCCATGGATCGGACTTAGAGGGCATTTCACCGGGCATTACCTTTCTGCTGTTTCATTTTTAGTTCACAGATACAGAGATAGCACCTTCCACCAACGGCTGAATTACATGGTCGGTGAACTTTATAAATGTCAGCAGGCATTGGGAAATGGCTATCTGAGTGCCTTCCCCGAAAGGGATTTCGACGTGCTCGAAACAAGATTTGGAGGGGTATGGGCACCTTACTACACTTATAACAAAATTATGCAGGGCTTATTGGATGCCTATGTTTATGCGGGCAACGAATTAGCATTGGAAATGGTTAAGGAGATGGCTGCCTGGGTTGAAATGCGCATGTCTAAACTCGATGATGAAACCATTGAAAAAGTCCTGTATAGCGTTGGAGCAAACCCCAATAACGAAGCGGGGGCGATGAATGAAGTGCTCTGTAAGCTGTATAAGGTAACAAAAGATCCGGCTCATCTGGCTTTGGCTGAATTATTCGACCGTGACTGGTTTCTCGACCCATTGGCCAGAAACGAGAATATTTTATCGGGCCTTCATTCCAATACACATATTGTTCTATTAAATGGCTTTGCGCAAGCTTATTCTATTGGCAGGGAAGAAAAATACCGCGATGCAGTGATCAATTTCTGGGATATGCTCATCAACCATCATGCTTATGCAAACGGTTCCAGCAGCGGCCCCCGCCCCAATGTTGTAACACCTGTTTCGCTTACGGCAGAGCACTGGGGTGTGCCCGGGCAATTGAGCAATACAATGACAAAGGAAATTGCCGAAACCTGTGTGTCGCACAATACTCAAAAATTGTCGGCAACCCTGTTTTCGTGGACCGCCGGTCCAAAGTATGCCGATGCCTGGATGAATACCTTTTACAATTCTGTAATGGCATTGCAAAGTGCCCATACCGGCAGGTATGTATACCATTTACCGCTGGGCTCACCACGACAAAAAGTTTTTTTGGAAGAAAATGACTTCCGTTGTTGCAACGGATCTTCAATAGAAGCCTTTGCACAGCTCAATTCGGGAATATACTACCACAATAATTCAGTCTTGTGGGTAAACATGTATATCCCGTCGAAGTTAAACTGGGCTGATAAGGGAATTAAAATAGAACAAACAGGAAATTTTCCTGAAAACCCTGGTGTTGAATTTATTGTCTCAACAGAAAACAGATCTGAATTTGAGCTCATGCTTTTTATACCATCATGGGCTGAAAAAGTTGAGATCTCTGTAAATGGCGAAAAACAGGATGTTCAAACCACCCCGGAATCGTTCCTGGGGTTAAAACGACAATGGGAAGATAATGACAGGGTCAGTCTGGCCTTTGAATATGACTTTCACATTAAAACCATGCCCGACGACAACAATGTGATAGCTCTATTTTACGGACCTATGCTGTTAGCTTTTGAGAGCAGTTCGGAATTGTTCCTCAAAGGCGATCATAAAACCATTTTGAGCAGCCTCTCTGCGGTAGATGGGAACAGTATGTTCAATCTTGAAAATAATGACAGAACCTACACACTCCGTCCATTATTCAATATAGAAGATCAGATGTACGGGGTTTATGCAACAATCAGGAATTATTAAAATTATAAAACAGATAACTTTTTCCGATGGTTTTTTGTGTCCACAGAATACCATTTTCCCGGTTATTTGGAGATATCATTGGATTCTCCTATTTTCGCCGGTGCAGGTAAACCCAGGAAATACATTTCCTGGCACTTACAGGCAAACGGCGATGGAGTTCGCCATGAACCACTGAAAACTCAGTTGATGACTCCTGTTTTACAATTCTGTTGAATTGTATGGCAGGGGTTTATTTTTTTATGCATAATCAACCAATGTCATGGCTGTCAGTCTTGCAATAATATTTATGCTGGGAATAATTGCCCACCAGCTGTTTACCAGGCTCAAACTTCCTGGCTTCCTGGGCATCCTGCTTCTTGGAATGATCATCGGGCCATATGGAGCCGACTGGATTGATGGCACCATACTTATGTTATCGGAGGATCTCAGGAGGATAGCGCTTATCATAATTCTTCTGAGGGCGGGACTCGGACTTAACATGATGACTCTCAAAATGGTTGGCGCACCTGCCGTCAAACTCGGTTTTATTCCGGTAATTCTTGAAGGAACAGCAATTATGCTGGCGGCAAGTTACATTTTTGGCATCAGCACAATTGAAGCCGGAATGCTGGGGTTTATAATTGCTGCAGTCTCTCCGGCAGTTATCGTACCCAAAATGCTGCACTATATGGAAATTGGCAAAGGTGCCGACAAAGGCATACCGGCAATGATCCTAGCCGGCGCTTCACTTGATGATGTGGTTGCGATAACAATCTTCTCGGCTTTCGCCGGATATTATACAGGTGCACAGGTAAATGTGGCCAGCCAGATATTATTGATTCCGCTTTCGGTGCTGACGGGAATTGCCGTTGGCGTTATTACCGGACTTCTACTGGTACTTTTGTTCAGAAAATTCAGCATCAGGCATACAAAGAAAACGCTTGTACTTCTTGCAACTGCAATTTTCATAACCTCGCTTGAAAACATACTTCAGGATATAATACCGCTGGCATCGCTGCTCGGGGTGATGGTTACAGGATTTGTAATACTTGAGAAATGGCCCGGACTGGGTATGGAAATCTCGGCCCGGTTAAGTAAGATCTGGGTATTTGCTGAGATACTGCTGTTTTTTCTGGTGGGCGCCGAGGTTAATTACATGCTGGCAGGACAAGCCGGCCTGACGGGTGTTGCAGTTATTTTCGGGGGACTGGCAGTGAGGTCGCTGGGAGTATTAATCTCATTGCACAAAACGGGGCTGACCCTGAAAGAAAAGGCATTCTGCATAACGGCCTACAGTCCCAAAGCAACTGTACAGGCAGCTATTGGATCGGTACCTCTTATGCTTGGCGTACCGGCAGGAGAACTTATAATGATAATGGCTGTACTTTCCATAATAATAACGGCACCCCTCGGGTCAATAGCAATGAGCCTTTCGGGAAAGAAGTACCTGGCTAAAAATAGTCCCCAATAATTTAATACATCCTGTCTACCCTCTCCCTGATCGTATTATGATATGATTTTTTCATATATTCCGGGAGAAAGCTGATATCAATAAAATCATGCCATTTTTCAACTGATGACCTGAATTTACTGAATATGTTTTCAACAGCCTTTCGGTCAACATTAAATCTGTATAATGCCTCAAAAAAGTCTCTCTTTCCTATTTTCTTTTTTTTCCCGTTTAAGGTGAGAGCCAGTTCTTCTTCGTCACCTTCCACAACAAGCTTTGATGCAACCATGTCATAAGCCGGACTTAACATGTAACCCAGTTCCGGTCTGTCAATAAGAGAAAAATTCTTTAAATGCATATCTGCATTTCCCGTAAGGAATGAGAAAAGAACTTGTTCAAAGAAATTAATAATATCTAATCCCGGATTGGTCGAGTATTTGACGATGGCTTTCCCGATTTGTTCATGTGACCCGTTATATTTTTGTTCAGTTAGTCTTTCTGTAAGCTGGCACATATCTTCCATATGAATTCTGGCCCCATTTGTCCTGTCAATCCTCCTGGTAATGTATGAAAGTTTACCGGAACTTAGCCTGATAAGAGAATGGGGCACTACATCAATTCCTGAAATTTCAGCAAGATGCATGGTAAGATCTTCGAGTTCAGGAAGAAACTTGTATTGATTTGTTGGTGGTTTTAAAATGTATCCACCCCAGAGTCCTACTATTGTAAATCGTTGGGGTTTGTCTTTCTTTGCCGGTTTTTCCAGATGCAAAGATAATTTTGGTTGTACCCCTGTCACAGTAGTTTGAGATTTAACTACCTTTTCAGCAAGCTGTAGCATTTGATCTTCTGAATAGGGCAAATCAGGGGGATCAGGTGTTCCGAATATTTTAACGGAGCATTTACTGTGAAATTCCGAAATGTCTTCTCCTAATGGTTCATAACAATATAAACATCGTCTCATATTCTGCAGTTATGAGTTATCGGCTTCGATACTGACTGCACCAATACAATCTTTGCAGCATGCAAGTAACAAACCCATCCTGTCACGGGAATCGAGTTTCCAGTTCCTTTGTGCAATCTCCAGCAACCAGCCTTCAGGAATCAATCCATCAAAAAAAGGAAACAAAATTCTGCTCACATAAGGTTTTTCCTGTAAGGGCAGGGTGAGACTGACTGGTTTAGCCACTGATCCGTTCAGGTAATTCACATCATAATTAAATGAATAACCGTCTACGGATTCAATTAAAAAACCGGCCAGTTCATTGTACATGTATACTCTTGCTTTTCTCATCATTTATAAGTTTTTCACGGTTCATTGGTTGTGGCCCAAGTTCCTGTCCGAACAGTTTCAAAACCTGATTTACTTTATCCATTCTCAAGGTTGTTTTACCCTGCTCAAGATCACGTATAAATCGCAATCCGACACCAGCTTTCCTGGCCAATTGCTGCTGATTCAGATTTAGTTGTCTTCTTTTATCTTTAAGAAAACAGGACAATGTCATCGGTGTGTGTTCCATACCATTATACCTTTACGGGTATAAAGATAGTAAAAATTAATTAACAAAATGAAGCTATACCCGAAAGGGTATAAGGCGGATGGTCGGGCATCATATTATACCCGATAAGGTCTGTTATCCGCCTAAAGTTTCGCGAACAACTCCTTTAACCCGGTGGGGTCAATGTCAAAACGATAGGTTTTATTATTGAATTCGGTAACATGGCTGAGATCAACCATGACACTTATTTTTTCATCTTCTTCCAGGATAACGCTTAACAGATTTCCAAACCTGGAGCCTTTGAATCTTGGATTTTCGGGAGTCTCCGGAGGTGGAAAATTAAAATCCCACATATGTGTTCCACCAGCGGTTTGACCCATTTCAATTATCTCACCTGAGTTGAGAGTAACCTTAATCGGCAGGTGAGTCTGGGTGTTGAAATTTACAACTTCGTTAAATCGTTTATGCATATTTTCAGGAGCTTCACTCCCGGCTTCATAGAACTCTGTAAACATCTCTCCACCCTTGCGGTTAGTTACAAAAATCTTCACTTTCAGAGGGGCCTCATCAATGTCTTTGCTTTGCATTGTTCCCTCAAACACCCCGGTTATCTCATTAAATTCATTGCCTGATGCGTCAGTTCTTCCTGCCACCTCCCAGGAACTGTTTCCAGCCTGCACTGCACCGGTGGGCGGAACCGGGATAAAGTCATCTGAAAATAGCGGTGGCGGAGCCTGAATTTGTGTTGTGTCTGCCCGGTTTTGCTGCTGAGGCGGTGATGATTCAGAAACGATGTTATCACTGATCCCGCTCTCCGGTCCGGCACCCCCTCCGTATCCGGCCGCTACAGTAATGTTAAGGAAAAGCATGGTAAGCAGCCCTGTTACAGGGATCAAAGCTAACTGCTTTAATACCGCCCTCTTTGCGGTTTCCTTTTTATTCAGCATGACCAGTCTTTTTTTAATGAAGAGGTAATTCAAAGGGCTTGACAGTTCCATACCAGGTCCCTGGCTGGTCTTTTTAATAAGAAGGTACTGGTATGTGACTGGTTCACAGCATTCCTTGACAGCAGACTCATCTGCCAGGAATTCGTGATTGAGGCGCAGGGCATCCCGGTAAAATGGCAGGAAGGGGTTTATCCATCCAAATATCCTCACCAGCTCAAAAAACAATATATCCAAGGTATGTTTCTGCCTGATATGGGTAAGCTCATGTCCCAGCACCGCCTGTTCAATAGTCCCGTTTTTGTAATCATCCTCGTTAACGAAAATATAATTAAGGAAGCTGTAGGGAATAATCTCCTCGCGGGTCAGGACAAGTTTTGCCTCGTAGTAGGGGACCGACCTGTTATTTCTTACCTTTTTGCTGAAAGCATGAATATTCCTTGAAAACCTTAAAAGGAAGCCTGTTGAAACTGCCAGGTAAACAAAAAGCAGCAGGTTGCCCAACAGATTGTTGTTTTTCCCTGAAAAGGGTTCTCCTGCAATGTCGATAATAGTGTCATGGTTATAATGATCACCCTGAACCGGGTGGTTTTCGTAGCCCTCAATGGCCGGGCAGTCCTTTACGGAGGCTACCATGGCCGGGTAGTGTTTTGCGGAGTCATCCATTGCCGGGACGTGGTTATCTGGACGGGCCGCGTCTTTACTTCTTTCGGCTACTGCGCCAGCCAAATCTAACCTGGCCAGTTTATCTCCTGCCGTGATAACCGGTTCAAATGCTGACAAAACCGGAATTCCTGTCTGAATGGGCACCAGGGGTACGGCAATAGGCAGTATGATGCTCAAAAGCAGGTAAAACCTGTTGAACCTGTGCATTTTTTCCTTTTCGAGGAAGAGGCGGTAGATAACAAGCAGCAGCGCAGAAAACAGGATTGCTTTGATGATGTAGGCGACCATGGTTCAGGGTTTTTCATAAGTTTTGCCGTCTGTTTTTACTGTATTCGTTGTTAAACGGGCCGTGACATAATCCTGCCCTTTGCCGGACCCGGCTCACGGCTTGTTTATGGCTTTTTTTTCTTTTTGATCTCCTGGTCAATTACCTTTTTCAGCTCTTCGAGCTCCTTTTCGCTCAGATTGGTTGTTTCGGTAAAAAACGTTGCGAACTGCAGGGCCGAGTTACTGAAGAAGTTTTTGATCATTCCCCTTACATGCCCGGAAAAATAGTCGGTTTTCGAGACAAGCGGAAAATACTGCCTTGAGTTACCGTACAGCTTGTAGCCTACAAATCCTTTATCCTGCATTCTTTTCAGCAGGGTTGCTACCGTGGTTGATGCCGGTTTCGGATCAGGATGGCTGTCAACAAGATTTTTAAGGAAAGCTTTTTCTTTATTCCAGATAAGCTCCATCAATTTCTCCTCAGCTTTTGAAAGTTTCATAATTCTACATGCTGTTATTAGGTTCTACAAATATAGAATCTGGTTATGATATTTGCAACTTATTTTTCAAAAAAAACTGCAAATCCTGCGATTTTTGCAATTCATTTCGTAAATTTACGAACTTCTAACTTGTAATTCTATTAAAACATACATCATGAGGACATTCAGTTTGTTGTTGATCGCCTTGTTTGTCGGTAGTTTCACTTTTGCGCAGGATGAACCGGGGCCTGTTATTTCGTTTGACAGGGAGTTGCATGATTATGGCACTATCCTTACAGATAACGTTCCCGAAGGAAAATTAACTTTTTTTGTCTACAACACGGGAACCGAGCCACTGGTACTGTCCAATGTAAGGGCCTGTTGCGGCACAAGGGTAAATGATTATACAAAGGAGCCTGTTGCGCCGGCTGACACCGGTTTTGTTGAGGTTGAGTTCAGGATCGTACCGCGGCCCCACAGGATCCGCCGTACAGTTACGATTCAGTCCAACGCCGTTAACCGTCAAACTGCAATACTGCGGATTCAGGGGGAGGTGACCGAACCCGAGTCAACGGAGATACTTCAGGAAGATTAAGGCGTCAATTAAGTACTTACCCGTGTTATGAGCTTCCCTGCCCCGCGATCAGTCCCCAAGACCTGAGACCGGGGAAGTGCGGTTTCCGTGATGCCATGATGCCGGGCCGTTACGATCCAGCCTAAAGCCAGATAATTTCCATAGTGCCCCCGATAGTTTCAGCTATCTGTTCCATCAGCTTCCAGGTTTTCCCCTTGGCTGACCGCCGCCCCCCCTGGTTGTCTGCCTTTTTTATGGTTACCGTTCGGGAATTCGCCCATAATAATTATTTTAGCGGTTCAGATGTCTCACAAAATATTTAAGTAATGAAGCAAACGAATATCGGATTTTCCGCACATGGTAAGGTTAAAACCGGAAAGCAATCGTATTATATGATTGCCGGCGGTCAGGTCACACTGTCACTCATTACGGCTCTGTTTTTTCTGGTTAGCCTGCCGGGACCCGCAGAAGCTTCGGTATTGGCTGAAGAGACGGGTGATGAACCGTCTGTATTTGGTGAAACTTCAGCGTTCTGGATGGCCACTGCCCCGGGCATAGCCTCAGCCTCCGTTGTCGCTTCGCCGCCAGCCGGTGAACCCGCCATTTCAGTGGCAAGGGTCAACACTACCACCGTCGGGAAGTATGAAAAATTCGAGTTATGGCTCGACCTGCACAATGTTGAAATAGATAATCCGTTTGATCCGGCCGACATAGATGTATATGCCCTTTTCACTGCACCGTCGGGAAGGGAGATACGAATTAACGGCTTTTACGATAATTACCGGGAGGCCGACCAGTGGAAACTGAGGTTCTCTCCCAACGAGACCGGGAAATATGAGTACCGTCTATTTGTCAATGATGCCGGCCGCACCGGCCAGCCAGTCGCCGGGTCATTCGAGGCTGTCGCTTCAGAACATCACGGCTGGATAAGGCAGTCTGACGTCAATCCCCGATATTTCAGCTATGATGACGGCACATCTTATTATGCTGTCGGTGTTTACTCTCCCTGGAGGAACGATGCAGAACGGTTCGAAACATTTGCCAGGCATAATGCCAATTTTTTCGGACTGTGGAACATCACATACGGTGGTTTCATCGGCGGAGCCGGACTTATTGAGGAGGAGCTGGGCCGCTACAACCAGGAGAAATGCGGGAGGATCGATTCTTTGCTGAAGATACTCGAAAAGGACGATATAAAGCTGATGTTTGCCATCTGGCCGCATGACCTGTTCTCTGCTACGGTATGGGCTACAAGGTGGGAAATTAACCCTTACAGGCATCTTATCGACGTAGCTGATGTTTACAGCGATTCTCTTGTCTTTGAGTACCAGAAGCAGAAGTACCGTTACCTGATAGCCCGTTATGCCCACAGCAGGAGCTGGGGTCTCTGGGAAATAATCAACGAGATGAACGGCACCGATGGCTGGGCCCAGGGGCGCCACCAGGAAGGGTTTGACTGGGTGAGGAAAACCCAGGATTATTTCCATGAAAATGATCCCTACGGCCACCCGGTAACGGCCTCCTTCAGCGGGGGATTTGACCAGTACCGCAGGGAACTCCACGAAATTGTCGATGTGCCCAACCTGCACCTGTATCCCACACAGGGATGGGAGATAAAATATCCGGGCGATACTTTGCGCAGCGCTATGTATAACTATGCCTGGGCTGCACGGCGGTTCTGGGACGAGGAGTTCATGAAACCGGCCATTTTTGGTGAATCGGGCGCCGAGTGGGAATACTACCCCCGGAACAGCAGGGAGTACCGCCTGGTTTACCACAATGCCATATGGGCGTCGCTCACAAACGGACTTGCCGGCATACCGGTGTGGTGGGACTATACTTTTCTGAATGACGAGGACTGGATGAAGCTCAAGTACCTGAGAAAATTCACCGACTATATAGATTTTGCCAACCTGCCGTTCGAGCCTGCCGAAGTCTCCGCCGGGGGGGGCGACGTATATGTTATGGATGCCGGCAGTGAGGCCTTCGGTTGGGTAAGGAATTACAGCAAAGACCGTGTCGAAGGGACGGTCATTGAGCTTGACGGCCAGGGCCGTGGCAGATATACGGTCAGCTGGTACGATACGTGGAGCGGACAGGTAACAGGAACTGAAAGGGTGAGGGCAAGGAACGGCAAGCTGCAGTTTACAGTGCCGGCGCTTCCGGAGCCCCATCCCGATGTGGCATTCAGGATCGTAAAGAATTGAAGTTTTTTGCCGGAATTCTGCAGCGACCGGCGTTAATGCCAGGTAGATACGGGATTGAAACAATGCCCGGAGGTCGGAATTCTGCAGTATCTTAGCTATCCGGACTTTCCGGGAAGTGAAGCCTCCCGCTGGTGAGCAACTGCTCACGACGGGTTAGCATTTTAAATTCAAAATGAAAGTGTTTGTAAACGATACCGGCATTGACCTTTTCGAAGGCGCCACCGTGAGGGATGCCCTGAACAAATATTTCTCAGCAGTGTTAAAGAGAGGGATAAAAACCCGTGAGCCACATGCTGATATACCGGTATATGATAAACATGGCAACATGGTGATGCCTGACGGCAGCCTTTCGGCAGATGACCGTGTCTATGTTGATGCCGGCAAATACTGATAAAGTCAAATGTGATGTTCCCTGTATACTAATCTATCAAAACCCGATGAACTTTAAAATATCAGGAAAGATCATCCTGCTGCTTTTTGCCGGGATTTTTATTTTTTCAGGCTGCGAAGAGCAGGAGACCCGGGTGGTCATTTTCCATACCAACGACAGCCATTCGCAGCTTGACCATTTCCCTTCACTTGCCTGGCTGGTGAACAACGAACGGGCGACGGAAGAGCATGTATTCCTTGTGAGCGCCGGCGATATATTCTCAGGCAATCCGATCGTCGACTATTATGACCCGAAAGGTTACCCGAAGATCGACCTGATGAACAGAGCCGGGTATAACATCAATACCATCGGGAACCATGAGTTTGATTACGGACTTGAGGTGCTGACCGACAGGATGGAACAGGCAGACTTCCCCTTTATACTTGCCAATCTCAACACTTCGGGTTCAGTTCTCGCTCAGCCCGATGCATACACCATACTCAGGGCGGGCAGGCACAGGATCGCGTTTCTCGGACTCGTTCAGCTGAATAACCAGGGGATACCTTCCGCCCATCCCGGCAATATGACCGGCATTGAGTTCTTTCCACCGGTTGAAACGGCAGGTGAGTATGAATATCTTACAGCAAGGGCTGATGCCGTGATCGGACTGACTCATCACGGTTTCGTGTCAGATACCATCATGGCAGCCCGGTATCCCTGGTTTGATGTGATAATTGGCGGTCACAGCCACACGCTCACCCTCAGGCCTGAAGAGCATAACGGGGTCCTGGTCACACAGGCAGGGTCAAATATGCAGTATGTTGGCAAGGTGACGCTGGTTTTCAGGGGCAGGGAACTTGTCGAAAAGAGCGCCGCGATGATACGGACATCCGGCATTGAAGGTGCTGACAGCGAAATAGCTGCCCTGGTGGAGATGTACAACGACAATCCCGCACTCAACAGGGTTATCGGCAGACTGGCAGAGCCACTTAAAAACAAGGATGAGCTGGGGATATTCATAACCGAGACTTACCGTAAATACGGCAACTTTGACTTTGCATTCCAGAATTACGGGGGCATAAGGGTGAACAGCATGGATGGTGATGTAAGGGTGAGGGACATATTCAGGATGGACCCCTTCGGTAACGAACTGGTGGGGATGGACCTGAGTTATCCTGAGCTTAAAAGGCTTATAGGCAACAGCCTTTCTTCACGCAACACCCCCTCGGTCCAGATTGCCGGCGGCACCATCGAAGTGCACCTGGCAGAGGACAGAAGCCTGCGTGATGTAAAGATCTTTGATCCTTCAGGCATGGAGCTTGTAACAAACCGGAAATACAGCGTTGCAATGCCTTCCTACATGGCCAGCGCCTTTGATTTTGAGAGAGAGGACCAGGGCACGGGAATGGGAATAATAACTGCCGCAGTGCTGATAGATCATATTGAAAAGAACCCCGACATCGGGATCACATACAGCACCAGGAGCCGGATAGTACAACACTGACAAAACCAAAATCATCATGACCGAGAAGGTGATCACAACCTATCTTGAGCTGACTGACAATGACTTGTTCAGGCCCAGCGAAGGATATCTTGAAAAGCTGGAGGTCCGTGAAGTCAGCTCCGAACCCTACCTGAACGCAGTGCTTTTTGCCGGTGTCGGAATGCCCTGGAGGTGGTATTCCAGGCTGGGATGGACCATGGATGAATGGGATGCCTGGTTTGCAGACCATGATGTGGCAACATTCCTCTGCTTCAGCGGCCGCGATCTGGCCGGTTACTATGAGCTTGAGTTTGACGGTGGTTCATCGGCAGAGATCAGGTTTCTGGGACTGTTCCCGCAGCATATGGGGAAAGGGCTCGGGGGCATGATGCTCTCCCATGCAGTCCGCAGCGCCCGTGAAAAGGGTGTGTCGCGGGTATGGCTTCACACCTGCACCAAAGATGCTGATGCAGCACTGTCCAATTACATGGCCCGTGGTTTCAGGGTTTTTAAAACAAAAGAGGCCGATGAGGACCTGCCCGGCAAGGAGGAGATGATAAATCGTATGAACCGGTTTATCGGCAGTTATATTGACCGTTTCGGCGCCGGCAGCTAATTATTGCCATTCAGAGCCTCCGTTTATATTTTTTTTCTACCTTAGCGATCAAACAGCACAAAAGAATACAATGTTTGATTACAAGGTGCGTGATCCGGTTGAAGTGGTCAGGAAACAGGCAGATGATCTGCTTGCCGGCTACGATTTCACCCTGATCCTTCGCGATCTCCCCAACATTATTATCATACTGAACCGGAACAGGCAGATTGTCTATATGAACAGGACCTTCTCCCGCCTCCTGAACCGGGATGAAGAGACAGCCGGCAACGGTATGAGGCCCGGAGAGTGCCTGCTGTGCATTCATGCTGTCAATGCCGAATATGGTTGCGGAAGCTCTGATTTTTGCAAGGTGTGCGGATTTTCCAATGCAATAGTCCGGAGCGAGAAAGGGGAGGCTTCCGCCGGCGAATGCAATATCACCCTCGACAAGGGAGAAACGATGAGTCTTAGTGTTTATACAAGGCCGTTCAGCCATAACGGCCAGGATTATGTCTTTGCCTACCTTCAGGATATTAGTGACCAGAAAACCCGCGAGCTTCTCGAAAACATCTTTCTTCACGACATAAATAATTCAATTTCTGTGCTTAACGGACTTAGTGAGCTTTTCGACGATCTGCCTCCGGGGGAGGTGCGGTCTATGATAAACGAGCTTTCATCCCGGCTGACAGATGAAATACAGTCCTACCGTCTCATAAGCGATGCTGAGAACCATACCCTCTCTGTTAAGGTTTCAGAAGTTAATTTAGACGATCTGATAACTGGTGTTATCAATACCCTGCTTGCCAACAACAAGCTGCGGAACAGGATAGTTAAATATGAAAAGTCAGGTGTTGAGATATATACGGATGAAACCCTGTTGAGAAGGGTGCTGATAAATGCGGTCAAAAATGCCCTTGAGGCCAGCGACGATACCCAGGAGGTGGTTGTTGCTGCCGGTCCTGCAGCAGATGACCCGGTATCGGCCGAGATAAAAATAATGAGTATTCCCGTAATTCCTGACGATATACAGCTCCAGCTTTTCCAGAGGTCATTCTCGACAAAGGGGGCCGGCAGGGGCTGGGGAACCTACAGTATAAGGCTGCTTACGGAGAGTTATCTCCGTGGCAGGGTGAGCTTTCGTTCAGACCGGGAAGCAGGTACGGTGTTTACCATAGCAATTCCCTCGCTAAATACTTACTGAATAACAAATAAAACCACGATCGCAAGATGGCAGGAAAAGATCATAACAAAAAGAAGAAAAGCCGGCCAGACGGCAACGACCCCGACGCCAACAAGCCCGCTGGCAACAACCCCCCCGGTTCCTCCGGCAACGACCCCGACGCCAACAAGCCCGCTGGCAACAAGCCCGCTGGCAACAACCCCACCGGCAGTGGCACCCCCGGCCCCGCTGGCAACAACCCCGCCAACCCCGCAGACAACCCCGGCTCCGGGAATGCTCCCCCCGCCCCGGTTGAATCCGGCTCAAAAGGTGTGCTTCGCTGGATAGAGGTTATGGGCAACAAGCTGCCCCACCCTTTCTGGATATTCCTGTGGATCTGCATCTTCATCGTCGTGCTCAGCGGCATAACCTCCCTGCTGGGGGTCAGCGCCGTCGATCCCGGCACGGGCGCCACCGTTAAGGCGCAGAACCTTATTTCAGGCGAAGGGCTGAGGCGTTTTGTCGAAGAGATGGTAACCAATTTTGCCCATTTTGCGCCATTCGGACTAGTTCTGGTGATGCTGATGGGAGTATCAATTGCCGAGAGGAGCGGACTGCTGACGGTGGCATTGCGAACGGTAGCATTCTCCGTGCCCAAACAGGTCGTTCTGCCGGTTATCTTCATTATCGGCGCATGCGGCAATATCGGTTCCGATGCCGGTATCGTCATTGTCCCCCCCATAGCAGCACTGATCTTTACGCAGATGGGACTTAATCCCATTGCCGGACTGATTGCAGGTTATGCAGGCGCCACCGCCGGATTTACTGCCAACTTCTTCATCGCCGGCACCGATGTGCTGCTTGCCGGCATAAGCTCAGAGATAACATCGCAGATGGTTGACGGGCAGGAGGTGAGCGCAACGGCCAACTGGTACTTTATGATCGCTTCAACGGTGCTGCTCGGGGCAGGAGGGGCCTTTATCGCCAAAAAGTACACCATCCCCGCATGCAGCCGTTTTGAATATGCTGCCGACACAACAATAACAACAGAGAGGGCAACGCTCACCCCGGTTGAGAAAAAGGGTCTCCGCCGGGCCGGACTCTCACTGCTTGTCTATACCATCCTCATCCTTGTCCTTGTGGTTCCCGAAAACGCTCCGCTGCGCAACCAGGTGACCGGTGGACTTGTCCCGTCGCCGTTTCTGCGGGGACTAGTTCCAATTTTATTCTTCTTCTTTGCCATCCCGGGCTATTTTTACGGCAAGACAACCGGCGCCATCAAAAAGCCCAACGATGTGCTCAGACAGATGGAACACGGCATGAAGGAACTGTCGGGTTATATCGTGCTGATGCTGGTTGTGGCCCAGTTCATCAACCTTTTCAACTGGTCGAACCTCGACTCCATACTTGCCATCAAGGGCGCTGAGTTTCTGCAGAGTACCGGACTAACCGGGCCTGTTATGTTCACCCTTTTCATGATACTGGTTGCCTTACTGAACATCTTTCTCGGCAGCGGGTCGGCCAAGTGGGCCATCTTTGCCCCCATATTCATCCCCATGCTGGCACAGCTCGGGTACAGCCCGGCCTTCGTGCAGCTCATGTACCGGGTGGGCGACTCGATAACCAACTGTGTTACGCCGCTCTATGTATATTTCCCGCTGCTGCTCGGATGGATACACAAATACAACAACCGTATCGGCATCGGCACCATTGTATCACTGCTGGTGCCTTACGCGGTCATTCTTTTCCTGATGTGGGTGTTCCTTCTCTTCCTGTGGTACGGTCTGAACCTTCCCATCGGGGTGGGAGAGACCATTCACCTGTAAGATAAAGATATCCCTTTCGGGGAAGTGCAGGTCACCGGCAGCCTTAGATCAGGAACATGACCGGGACCAGTATCTCGCGGGTGGGGTCGAAGTGAGAGGCAATGACCCCGTCGCCGGGCGCCAATTCTATTTTGAGATGCAGGATCAGCCTATTCGGCTGTCTCCTCTGCCAGGTTGTAGCCCCTGACCCAGTCAATATCCATCGAGGTGGGAAGTCCGTTACCGTCTTCACTGTCAACGCCGGAGCTGAAAAGTATATACATCGGCTCCTGCGGAATTCCCTGGGTTATTTTCTTGACCACGGTGTTGTTGATTTTCCATACCAGCATGCCGGGATACCACTCGAGTCTGAAAATGAAGAAGCCTTTCGCGAAATCTATGCCACCTACCGTCTCTGAGCTTTTTCTTATATTCTGCTTGTCGCCGTTACTTGTCCAGTAGTTGTTGAACTCGATCCTGTTCCTTTTCTTTCCCGAAAAACGGAACACGTCAACATGCGGGACCATCTGTTCCGATAACATCCAGAAAGCATGCCATACAGATGGAGCGCGGTGCATCCTCACTTTCGCTTCAAAGGCTCCGTACTTCTGGCGGAAGCTGGCCCCGGTGTTGACAAGTCCCGAGGTAAATTCAAAATCTTTCGGGAAAAAGCCAAGCGCCGGATCCCATGCCTGGCCGGTTACGGGTTCCCTGCGGGTATGAAGTTTAAGAAGCTTATCAGCCACCTCGTGATTCTTGCCTTCGGTGTAAAAGTGCAGGTCAGAAGCGACAGAGTATCCCTCTTTAAGCAGTTCTTTACCCCAGAAATATGTGGTCAGCCACTTTTTGCCGTCAAGGCTTTTGCCTGAAAAATCATCTTCAAACTCAAGCTTCCATTTTTTGACCTCATCAAATTTTCCCGAGGCTTTTGCCTTATGGTACCACTTGAGCTTCTTTGATTTCTTAAGTTCCAGGTACTCCTTTTCCTGCTGGTGCTCAGGGGTGCCGGAGAATTTGTCCTTCATCTCCAGGTACTCCCTGGTCTTTTTAAATTCATCTGAATTGACGTACTCTTCAAGCTCCCTGAATTTCTCCAGCTCAGGCGATCCGTCAATCTTACGATAATGCGTGAGATCCTTTTTCTTCGCCAGCTTGTAATAGGCGTTGATGCCCGGTGATTTTCTGAGGGTTGCTATCTCATCCTTGTCCTCTTCCCTGTTGGCGTCGATCTTATTTATTTCAGGCGAATTGTCAAACTTCTTAAAATCAGGAAAATAATTTGAGCCAATAAACCTGAAATACCCTTTGAACTCCGGTGATCTCTTCATGGAGTTGTACTCCTTGAACTTTTCATGAGCATCAGAGCCCTTGAACCGCTGGTTATTGATGAATTTTTTCCTGTCGCGGAAATCCTGCGAAGTGACGATCTCCTCCAGCTCATCGAATCTTTGCGGCTCCTTTGATTCTTCATAGCTGAGAAACTCTTCATACTCCTGTTTAAGCGCCGTATTTTGGGCCTCAATTCTTGATGTTCCGGTTAGCATACCAAGCCTGGACTTCAGTCCGAACTTGAATTTCAGCATGAAATTTGACATCGCAACAATCTTTTAGGTAATATGGAGATAAAGATATAAAAATCTAATTTACAAATAACTGAATATTTGTTGAAATTTGCATCATCCTGGGGCAGGGAACATTATCACGCCAGAAGCCGGGGATATTATGATGCCTCGAGCATGCAGCTTCTTACTGCCTCCACCAACTGCTCCAGTTGCAGCGGTTTGGTTATGTAATTGTCGCAACCAGCTTTCCTGCATCGTTCCCTTTCTCCGTTCATTGCATATGCTGTCTGGATGATAACAGGCAGGTCGCTCCTCTGCTCTTTCATTGTAACCAGCAGGTCGTATCCGTTTATATCAGGCATGTTAAGGTCAAGCAATACCAGTGAAAGATCAGGGTTTTCAGCAAAAAGTGTGAGTGCCTGCCCGCCTGTCTGGCCCCAGAGGATGGTGGCCCCTGTTTTTTTCAGCATCACTTCAATAAGCCTGTAGTTCACCTCAAGATCTTCCACGACAAGAATTTTATGCCCCGTCAGCCGGGGATAGTCCACCGCAACCACTTGCTTTCTCTCCTGCACGGTTTTCGAATTAACCGGGTGCCAGGGAATTGAGAGATAAAAGCATGAACCTTTTTCCGGCTCAGATTCAGCCCAGATCGATCCGCCCAGCAGTTCGGCAATGCTTTTTGAGATCGACAGCCCCAGTCCCGCACCCCTGTGAAAGTCCCCGTCCTCCCGGTCAATCTGGCTGAAGCGGTCGAAGATCTGCTCAAGTTTATCGGAGGGGATACCCCGGCCCGTATCCTTCACATAAAAAAGCAGGGATTTATCCTTCTCAAGGCTGTATCCGAATTCAATCTTGCCTGTTCTGGTAAATTTCAACGCGTTGCTCAGTAAATTGGTGATGATCTGCCTGAGCCGTTGCTGGTCTGTTACCGTCTGGAGCGGCATGGAGCTTTTCTCCTTCTTCAGCACGAAAAGGGTGTCATCCTCCCTCTCCCTGACCTGGGGCATGAACGATTCGTATATCTCATCCATAAGGGCCTCCAGGTTGCAGGGTTCGGGCCTCATTGCTATCTGCCCCGCCTCAATTTTTGATACGTCAACAATGTCGTCAATTAGCTGAAGGAGCACGTTTGAATTCTCTCTTATAAGCAGTGAAAACTGAACCCTGTCACTGAAGGCTGTCTCAGGGTCTCCCAGTAATCCTGACAGTCCCACTATGGCATTCATCGGCGTACGTATCTCGTGCGACATGTTGGCCAGGAAGGCAGATTTCAGCTTGTCGCTCTCCTCGGCCTTCTCTTTGGCTTTCCGCAAAGCATCCTCCATCTGTTTGCGCTTGCTTATATCATCCTTGATTGCCACGAAATGCGTTATCTCTCCGTCCCTGTTAGTAACCGATGAAATGCTGACCAGCTCCCAGAAAAGAGTTCCGTCCTTTTTCCTGTTGAGGATCTCTCCCTGCCATTCGGCGCCGCTTCTTATCCTTTCCCACATATCCTTGAAGAACATATCATCATGGTGCCCGGAGTTTATGATCTTCATATTCTCGCCCATCACCTCGGCAAAGCTGTAGCCGGTTGAATTTATAAACGCCGGGTTCACATATTCGATGTTTCCTCCGGGATCGGTTATCACCACTGTAACGGGCGAGTTCCTGATGGCCCTGGAAAGGATTCTCAGCCTGTATTCAGCCTCCCTCCGCCGTGTTATCTCGATCGACACGCCTCCGATCTGCCTCTTCCCTTCATGGTCAAACAGGCAGAATTTATGAGTTGTGTATACCCTTTCCCTACCGTGCTTGTCTGTCAGCACCTCTTCAACCGTTATACTTTCACCGGCAAGTACCCTTTTGTCTTCATCCATCACCCGGCCGGCCGTAGTTCTGTCGTATATATTGTAGGGCGTCTTGCCCAGGCAATTTGACTTTCCGAAAACCCTGTCCATGTGCCTGTTCAGGTAAACGGCCCTGCTTTCACCGTCCTTTATGAATACGCCCAGCGGCAGGTCATCCATAAAATCTCCGAACATCTTACCGGTTTGGAAAGATGCGGGGGAGTGCAGACTACCCGATTGTCGGCTGTGCCGGAGCAGCAGGTATGATGCAGCAACTGAAACAAGAATGACCATTGCCGCTGCAACGCCCGTAAAAAGAATGCTGCCGCCATTGGCTGCAAGGAACAGGAGGGTTGCGGCAAGTAATGAGGTTGCAATGATCGCTGCCGCTAACGGCAGCACCTTCCTGAGCGCTGATTTGTTGCCTTTTATCATCAGGCCTGAAGAAACATATTTTTGCCGGGTAAGAAAAATATTTAATGCAGAATCGGCTGGTTTTTACCTGTTAATTTATCAACAGTGAGGGTATGTTTTCTGCGACGGCAATGTTGATAAAGTAAAGCCGGCAGGAAAACACTGCCGGCCATGGATTTGCATCAGCCAATGATATTGCATGCAGTTACACGTGCTCAACGGGAGCAGGGGCCCCGCATTATCTTTTAAGGCAGGTTGTAGGCGGCTTCCCTCTGCCTTGCCTCCTCGAGCCATACAGGCAGTACGTTCTGTTTGAAATCAGCTTTCTGCGACCTTATCTGTGCCATGTCGAGTCCCACAATCTCCTGAGCCTTCTCCTTTGTTGAGAAATCGGGCAGCTCCAGGGGCTGCGGCACTCCGTACCTGCCGAATATCCTTGCCAGGTGCACCCGGGCCTCCTGGGACTTCTGTATGGAGGTTCCGAGCACCCTCAGCGCTTCGTTGGGAGAGTGGAACCCCATGCTGTTTGCTGCAGCCACCCAGTCCCATCTCCACTGGGCATGCCTGATAAGCTGGAGCACATCGTGCATCTCCTCTTCGGTGGCCCCTGCATCCCACGCCGCCTTTGCTTCGAGGTGCAGGCGTGCCAGGTTCTTCTCGGTAATGCGTCTGAGTTCGCTTATGCGGGCCTGGCGGTCATAGACATTTTGCAATAGTGTTTCCTCACTTTCACGGTGGCATACCTGGCATGATCCCGCTATGTTGTTGAGTGGACTCTGCAGGTGGTGATTAGTGAATTTCATCCCCCCCTCCCTCTGGTATGGCATGTGGCAGTCCGCGCACGAAACGCCCCTCTCTGCATGGATCCCTGTTTTGAAAAGTTCATAGTCCGGGTGCTGGGCCTTAAGCATCGGCGCCCTGCTCAGTCCGTGCACCCAGTCCGTGAACTCATGGTAATCAAAGTAGGCCTCCATGTCATCGGCGCTGAATCCCATGTCCCACGGGAAGGTCAGGTAGGTTTCCTCTCCCTTGAAATAGTATTCCACATGGCACTGGGCACATACCAGGGAACGCATCTCCTGGTGGGTGGCGTGCTCAATGTTCCTGCCCTGCCTTTCGAAAGCTTCGGCCAGCGCCGGCCTTGTTATCCTGAGGTTCATGGTCTGCGGATCGTGGCAGTCCTGGCACCCTATGGAGTTTACTATTTCACTTCCCATATCTGACCAGGAGCTGCTGTAGAACTCCCTTACCCCTATCTCGTTCATCACCCTCGGCACATCGGTGCTCTTGCATGTCCAGCATGTGGCTGGCTGCGGCTGAACCGTCCGCAACGTATTATGCACATCGGTAACCGAGTAGTAGTGGCCGCGTCCCTGGTTATAGTCCCTTGCAAATGCATAGCCTGCCCACATGATCACCAGCTCAGGGTATTTCTCAAGGTAATCTATCATTACCGAGCCGTAATATCTGCTCTCGAATGTGGTGTCCTGTGTCATCATGTATGATTCGTACTGGCGCGGGAAGTTCTGCCCCCACACCTCGTGCCTGGGCTCCCAGTCCGGTATCGGCTTCACCATCTGGAAGTAAAGCTGTGCCTCGCTTCGCCTTTCAACGATCGAGGCGGCAAACAGTCCGATAAGGAATACAATCACGACTGTGCCGAAGAAAAGGACCCAGTTGAGCCAGGGTTTCTTTTCGGAGAGTTCTTTAATGGTTGCCATAGGGTTATCGGTTTAATTTTCTGACATTTTCTGGTTCTGCTCTATTAGCTCTAAAACTGATGTTATCTACTTACCATGAGTTTTTGTTTACTGAACAATTCCGGTCATTCTCTTTCCCCTCCCAGGAAATCCCTGAGCCACTGCGGCATTATTGAAGGCAGCCTGGGAACCAGCGAGTATGGGGCAGAAGAAAGGCTTCGTACCGTGCCGTGCGGTACATCCCTGTGGCAGTCCCAGCACCTGTGTCCCTCGCCTTCAAGATGATTCCTGCCGGTAACCTCAACAAGCCTGGTCATCTCCACCAGGTCCTGGTGACACCTGATACAGTTATCCTGCACTACATTTATGCCCCGCTGTTTTATCTCAATTGTCTGGGGCTCTGCCCTGGCCGTGAACACATATGCATGCCTCATTCCGTCGGTCCCCTTAACGTAATACTTGCTGAAAACGTTATCCTGCGGCACGTGGCACTCTGCACAAGTGGCTGTTTCGCGGTGACTGCTCTTAGCCCATGACGCATACTGCGGGTACATAACGTGGCAGTTGATGCAGGTCTCGGGCTTGTCGGAAATGTAGGATTGTGCCTCTGAGGCGTGAAATACCAGCAGGGCAATGCCGGTAAATACCCCGAGAAGGATTACCACCGCAGGCTTCCAGCCGGGGGGCGGTTCCAGGAACAGTATCAGCTTTTTTATCATAGCTGCTGTCGGTTTATGAAGTTGCGGCACCCTTGTATGCGAAAAACAACACCAACTCACTATTTCCCGGCCCTTGTTATTTTGGCGATGCAGTACCGAATAGCGATTTCAAACCAAAAGTATCAAAAAAACTCTTTCAGGTCAACAGCCAATGTCAATTTTCATGTGTTTTTTCAGCTAATTTTAAATTAATCCAAAATCGCCGAAGCCGGATTACGTCTATTTTGGCTCTTTTATCATTGTGAGTACCATCTTGTAGCGTTCTACCGCCTTAAGTGCGTGCGGTATGTTGGCTGGCATGATGATTGAATCTCCCTTGCTGAGCAGGTGCTTCCTGCCGGCAGTCAGATGCCAGCATGGCCCGGGCGCTAATTCATTCGTATAAAGTATAGTTAGCAAATTGTTTCACAATGTGTTACAAATTCATGATTCGGATAATCTGCTTTTCAATCCATGGAACCCCCATGCTTTATTCATGTTATTTTATCTGACGAAGTCTGATGGGGCTTTCAGAAATGATGGCCTCAATACCAGCATGAGCCATACCCAGTTATTGACCTCATCCTTGCTTCCGCCCTTGAGGCGCTCCATAGCTTCAGTGGCGAACATCTGCGAATACCCGGCCCTGACAGTAGCCTGCTCGAAGAGGGTATAGCCGGCAAAAATATCTATTTCAGTTCCCAGGTATTGGCGTTCGCCTTCCCTGCCACCCCCTGCAATCAGGATCTCCCCTTCTGAAATGAAGGCATGAAGCCTGAACCCGGCCGACCAGCGTTCACGCCTGAAATTCATCCCACCGTAAAAATCAATCAGTCCCACATCATTCAGATGGTTCCCCACGTAAAAATAGTCCATGTGCCCGTTGAATGCATGATTGGTCCCGAAAAGCGGGGTGAAGGAATTGTTCCTGGTGCGGGTTGCCATATCCGGTTCGTCGGTACCCGAAAGCAGTTCAAATCCCCCGCTCAAAGTTATCGCTTCATTCAGCGGATGGGCATATTCCATTGCCAGGTACCAGGCCAGGAGGCTTGAGCCCGTCGGGTCATCACCGGCCTGCAGGTAGGCAGAGCCGGAAAGGCTGCCCGGACTCGGACTGTAAACCAGCCTGCCGCCGGTTGTCAGCAAAAATGTCATTTGGCCGGGAGTGTTCTGGTAACCTGTATTGAGCATCAGCAGGCTCCATGTGACCTGTTCGGCATTGCGGTTGAGCCAGAGGTACTGGAAGGTCTTGTAGTTGGTGAGCGGGTAGAAAGTTCCGGTACGCCTCTCCCTGTCCTGGTTGAATGCGAACCCGGCATGCAGCCGGGTGTTTTCTGAGGATTGCCATTTCAGCACGGCTGCGTCATGGCTGCGGCCCTGCTGTGCCCAGTCAACATTGCCGAAGATACGGGCATTGTCGTAAACTATCTCCTGCCTGCCCGCCTTCAGCTTAACTGCCTCAGAGAGTTTAACCTCACCCCACGCCTCGTGTACCGACGAGAGGGCATCGCTCCTGTTGAGCTGGGGTACTTCACCCCACACCCTCACATCCTGGAAACTGAACCCGAAGGAGTAATCCTCCTGTGCCACACCCAGGTTCAGCCGGGTGCGCTGCGAGATAAAAAAAGCCGGATCATCATCAGCGAACATGAGGCTTTGGAACCCGTGCCTGAACTCGGTTCTGGGCCTGTATTCCCCCGAAAGGGAAAACTGGGCCTTCAGTCCGGTACCGCTTATGAGTGTCACGAGCAGTGCGGTTATTACCAATCTGGTATGCATGGCAGATATTTTCGGAGTTATTATGATCAGTTGTACAAGTTACAAAAAATTTCAGTTTACTGATTTTCCCTGCCGAAACCAGTTCCCCCGCCGGCCGGTGTACCCGGTTCAGCCGGTACTGCCGTCGATGCCGGAGTTGCTGCCGAAACCAGTTCCCTCGCCGGCCGGTGTACCCGGTGCTTACTTCAAAACGGATGCCCCCGCCGAAACCGGCGGGGAACATCAGCATCCGATCAGTTTAGGAACATTTTGAGATCCTCGTCGGGGGTGGTGATACCGCCTATCCCGAACTGCTCAACCAGCACTTTTGCCACGTTGGGCGAGAGAAACGCCGGCAGGGTAGGGCCGAGGTGAATATTCCTGACTCCCAGGGAAAGAAGCGCAAGCAGCACTATTACCGCCTTCTGCTCGTACCATGCTATGTTGTAGGCTATAGGGAGCTCGTTGATATCGTTCAGCTCGAATATCTCCTTCAGCTTCATCGCCACCACGGCCAGCGAGTAGGAGTCGTTGCACTGACCCGCATCAAGCACCCGGGGTATGCCTCCAATGTCACCCAGCGGCAGCTTGTTGTAACGGTACTTGGCGCAGCCAGCTGTGAGAATTACCGTATCTTTTGGCAGCTTCTCGGCAAATTCGGTATAGTAATCACGATCTTTCATACGGCCGTCGCAACCTGCCATAACGAAGAATTTTCTTATAGCTCCGCTTTTAACCGCGTCAACAACCTTGTCGGCCAGAGCAAACACCTGTGCATGGGCGAAGCCGCCAACTATCTCACCTTTCTCTATCTCTATCGGGGGACTGCAGTTTTTGGCGTGTTCTATGATCTCACTGAAGTCCTTTTTTCCGCCTTTTTCACGGTCGGCTATATGTTTGAAACCGTTAAAACCTGCTGCACCGGTTGTATATACCCTCTCACGGTATGTTGCATTTTTTGAAGGGGGAACCAGGCAGTTGGTGGTGAACAGTACGGGGCCGTTGAAGGTTTCAAACTCCTCCTTCTGTGCCCACCAGGAGCTTCCGTAGTTGCCCACGAAGTGCTTGTATTTTTTGAATGCCGGGTAATAGTTTGCCGGCAGCATTTCGCTGTGGGTGTAAACATC
>REEN01000019.1 GCA_007695015.1 Marinilabiliales bacterium | reverse complement strand
ACCAGGTTGTTCTGCTGGAGGTACTCCAGGTATTCCCTGAGCTGATCTGACGCGTAGGGCATTATCGCCCTGATGAACTCTGCGGGTTCGGGGTATAATGTTTCGGGCGCCGGCATTGCCATTATTCCGAAGACCTCACCGGGATCGTACCCGTATTCTTCCGCGCTTTCCGTTATCATCCTGAGCAGTTCCTCAATGGTTCCGGGTACTTTGTCTTCGGCCTGAAGGTACTCCAGGAATGTTCTCAGTTCATCGGATGCTTGAGGCATTATCGAAATGATAAAATCATCAGGAGTGTCATGGATCAGCTGCTGTCTCTCAGCCTCCAGTGATATTTTCTCCAAAAGGCGATCATCTATTAATACCGGAGGATCATAATTTATTACAACCTCTTCTGTAATCACATTACCATCACGGTCGGTATATATAAAACGGAGTATGTTCTCTCCGGGCAGCGGATCGTAATCGTAGTTAAACCTTCTCCTTTGTACAGTGAGAGTGTCTTTTCCAATAAGCTCTCCATCAAGGTACTTTTCAACCTCAAGGAGGGTGCCCCTTTCAAGCCGCATGCCAATTCTTACTCTTTCTTCGTCTGTTATATCGTACTGGTGCTGTTCAATACCCAGGGTTGCCGGAGGGAGTAAATACTCGGGGATTATGATGCTGTCGGTTATAACCTGTTCTATCCCGGGTATTTCCGGCTCTGTTCTCTCGAGCAAAGCGTCAACGGTTATCTCTGATTCAGGATGTTCTGTTGGCAAGATGAGTGGTTGTGTCAAAAGTTCATGCCCATCTTCACTGAAGATCAGGTCCCATTCGCCGGCTTCAATTTCTATTTCATATTCTCCTGTAATCTGGTGTGGCCTGACAGAACGGACAATTTCGCCTGTTTTCCGGTCTGCTATGCTTATTCTGGCTCCCGGACCTGTTTGTAATCCGTCTTTTCTTCCCATTATTCCTGTAAGCTGGAATTTTCGTGGGTGGGTTTCGGAAAATATCTCATACATATATATATCTGTGCCCCCAAAACCTTCATCATCAAATTTGGCTACGAAAGCATATATTCCGTTCTTAACCGGGTTGAAGAACAGGTCATCATCAGGAGTGCTGATACCATAACCGGCGTTGACGGGTATGGACCATGATCCGTCTTCCAGCCGTGCGGAGTAGAACACATCGTAACCACCTATATTGTGGTGTCCTAATGAGCTGAAATACAAAGTGCTGTTATCTTCGGTAATGAACGGGGTGTCCTCATTGTAGGGTGTATTGATATCAGGTCCCAGGTTGACTGCCGGACCCCAGTTCCCTCCAGGCTTTCTTTCAGAGTAATATATGTCGAGGCCGCCATAACCGCCCGGACGGTTACTGGTAAAATAAAGTGTACTACCATCTTTTGAAATGCTGGCGTGCGATTCCCAGTACCTGGTGTTTATGTTTTCATTTAGTTTCCTTATCGGGCTCCACCGGTCATTTGCATAATTGCTTACATAAATATTCCCTACATAATCGTCTGACTTGTAAAAATAAAGTTCCTTGCCGTCATAGGAGAGAGCCACAGGATAGCAGTCGCCGTCACTGCCTATCTGCGGTGTGATCTCCATTGGCCATGACCATTCGCCCTCCTCATCCTTAACTGAAAAGAATACCCCGTCATAGAAGGGGAGTTCACGGGTAAAGACAAGGACGCTTTTGTCTCCTGAAACGACCGGGTTTGTTTCAGAGAACCTTGTATTGATTCTTTCACCCAGATTTTCTTCAAGGAAAAACACTGGATTTTTGACACTCACCATGGCATTTTTTGTTGCCTGGATATGTTCATCCACAATCTCAGCATTGTATACCGAGGGATTGAGTTTTTCCCTGAAATCATTGAACATTTCCAGGGCTTTTTCAAACTGGTAGTTAATATGGTATGCCTGTCCGAGCAGAAATATGGCGTCAAGCGGCGCTTCCCTGGTTCTGAACGTTGGTCTTCTGTCGCGGCTGTCGATAGCTGTAACAGCCTTTTCCAGGTATTCAATTGATCTTTCCTTTTCTCCCGGGATATTCAGATAACATGAACCAGCCCTGTAGCTCAGGAAGGCATTATCCGGGTCCTCCTTCAGCAATTCCAGGTACAGGGGCAATGCCTCATTGTACTCCTGAAACAGGTGGAAAGCCTCTGCCTCCAGGAACATCTCCTGTCTTCCGGTGTAGAGTTGAGAATAAATCTGTGCCCCGGCTTGGGCGGTAATCATCAATCCGGTTATAATCAGGGTGGTTAATCTACTGGCCATGTGTGCAGCATAAAACTTATAAAAATAATGGTCTCTCTTTGTAATTAAGTGGAAATATAAATACACATATTTTATAACCGGATTTACAGATCAGACTATAACTTCAACAAATTTAATAAAAATTTGGTAAGATATCATATTTTGTGGAGGCGGGATTTTTTCAGATATCCCTGTTGATATCAAAATTCTCAAGGTGCCGGGCAACCCTTTCAAGAAACATGCCCCCAAGCGCACCGTCAACCACCCTGTGGTCATAGGAGAGAGAAAGAGTCATTATATGCCGTATTGCTATTACATCGCCTTTTTCGGTCTCAAGTACTACAGGCCTCTTTTTGATCACTCCGGCACCAAGTATGGCGACTTCGGGCTGGTTAATTATTGGGGTTCCCGTGGTGTTCCCGAAGGTGCCGAAATTTGTTATGGTGAATGTGCCTCCTGAAATTTCTGAAGGATGGAGCTGTCTGTTTCGCGCCCTGCTGGCAAGATCGTTTACTGCCTTAACAAGGCCTATCAGGTTTTTCTCATCTGCGTTTTTTATTACCGGTACTACCAGGTTTCCTTCCGGCAGGGCAACAGCCATTCCAATGTTCACATTTTTCTTAACAATTATGTCTGAACCGTCGACAGATACATTGACCATTGGATAATCGCGAAGGGATCTGGCAACTGCTTCTATGAAAACGGGAGTGAAGGTGATTTTCTGATTTTCTCTTTCAAAAAAACGTTGCTTTACGGCCTCCCTCCAAAGGACCAGTTCTGTAACATCAGCGTCAATAAAAGAGGTTACATGCGGAGATACCCTTTTTGAAGTTACCATATGTTCTGCAATCAGCTTTCTTACCCGGTCCATCCCGATTACGCGGTCACCTTCAGAATTGAGTGGTGCAGATTTTTGTTGTCCGGGTTCAGGAACTTTATCTTCAAAGGTTTCTCCAGGGTCATTTCCCGATGGTTTTCCGGATGAGGTTATTTCATCATGTTCCGGTATCTGACTGTCCCGTTTCTCAAGATACCTGACCAGATCATTCCTGGTTATTCTTCCTGAATCAACATTGCCGGGTATTTTGTCAAGTTCCTGCAGTGTCAGGTTCTCCTTTTCTGCAATACTTCGAACCAGCGGAGTAATAAATTTCCCTGAGTTGGTATGATGAGGAATTTTTCCCGGAACGACTCCCCGATGTAAATTGGTTTGTTCCTTTCCCGGTTCTGTTTTCTGTATTAACGGAGATTCCCGGCCGGGTAATTTTTTACTGTCTGATGCATTTGGCCCGGATGTTTCCTGTATTCTCTCAACCTCCCTGTTAACATCTTCCGGATCTGTTTTTCCGGGTTCGGTTTCTGTTTCGATTATAGCAACCGGGGTGCCTATCTGAATGCTTGCACCCTCAGCGGCAAGGATTTTGGACACAACACCGGATACCGGTGAGGGTAGTTCTGAATCAACCTTGTCGGTTGCTATCTCAACAACAGGTTGGTCTTCTTCAACCTGGTCACCCTCAGCAACAAGCCAGCGGGTTATTGTAGCCTCTATTATCCCTTCACCCATTGAGGGCAAAACTATTTCAATATTTGCCATGACCGTTAATGTTACAGGTTATTCAACACATATAGTGTTTATTTGTTTAAGGTCAGGGGAAAAATGACCTGTGCTTCTGTTTCCGCTTGTTAACTGCATGGACAAATGATCTTACAATTATTGTGCCTGCAAGGCCCCATAATGCCAGGGGGATAATGGTAGCCAGCTTGAAGTACCAGTCAGCGTTGAGCATGGCATATACAAGAAGGATAGCCAGACTTCCATAAAAGATACCCCTGATTCCTCCCCCAATTGTGACTGGACTTTTATAACCTCCCGACAGCATTATTGAGCTTATCCAGATTATAATAAGTGCAGGAACAAGTATTAGAGGGTTTTCGTCGGGATAACCGGCACCCCATGATCCGGTAAGCTCACGAATTCCGGGTTCAATGACAATGTACCCGGCATAAATGCAGGCAGAGTCTGCCAGTGGCATAGCTAGCTTACCGGCAACCCTTTTGATTATTGACAGACCGGCACGCGAATAGATGGCAATAAAAAGCAGGATGACAAGCAGCGAGGTTCCCGGAGCCCTGAAATGCTTCTTGGCATAGATTGCCATTGCACGGTAAAACACCAGTACGTAATTAATGCTGGATTTACGGGTACTTTCTCCTTTATAGTGAACTATTTTTGTTGCCGGATGATAATATATCTCATAATTGTTTTTCAAAAGCCTGCACGAGAGATCAATATCTTCACCGTACATGAAGAATGATTCGTCAAACCAGCCGGTTTTATCAAGAGCTTCTTTTCGTGCAAAAAAGAAGGCGCCCGTAAGTACCTCTATCCTGTGTGTTTTGTCCCTGTCAAGATGTCCGAAATAATATTTGCCAAATTTCTCAGATTTTGGGAACAGGGCTGCGAGCCCGCTGATTTTGTAGAAGGCAACCAGTGGTGTGGGAACGGCCCTTTTTGATTCGGGAAGATACCTGCCCGCCCCGTCAACCATTTTTACACCCATTGCCCCTGCTGAAGGTTTTGCATCCATAAAACCGACACATATTCGTAATGTGTCCTGCTCTACGAGTGTGTCAGGATTCAGAAACAGCACATATTCACCGCTTGCCTGTTCCAGCGCCTGATTATTTGCTTTTGAGAATCCGTAATTAGTCTGATTGGCTATAAGCTTTACCTGGGGGAACTTCTCCGCAACCATACCTGCCGAATTATCGGCAGAATTATTGTCAACTACAAAAACCTCTGATTCCAATCCTTCAGCGGCAGCAAATACCGACCTGAGACAGGCCTCCAGCAGGTTTTTCACGTTGTAGCTTACGATGATCACAGAAAGTCTCATCCCTTCTGACCGGGTTATCTTAATTAGCACTAAATGTATTGTAAAGGCAGGTTGTCAGCATAGCTAAAGGTTCTTTCTTATGGCTCTTGCAAGTCTCTTTATCCCTTCAACATTCATCTCTTTTGAGGGAAATGAGAAGTTCAGCCTCATAGTATTCCGGCCGCTTCCGTCACAATAAAAAACATGTCCCAGGACAAAAGCCACTTTCTCTTCAATAGCCTGCATGAAGAGCTTTTCGGAATCCATATGTGCAGGCAGTGTAACAAAAAGAAAGAGACCGCCCTCCGGTTCAGTCCATGACACACCTTCCGGCATGTGCTCTTTCAGAGCTTCAAGCATTGTGTCCCGTTTTTCCCGGTACATATCTTTTATTTTCTCAATATGCCTGTCAAAGATGCCGGTTTCCAGATATCTTGCAGCTATCTTTTGCACAAATGGTGATGTGCAAAGGTCGGCAGTCTGTTTGGCTGTTACCAGCTTGTCTATAATTGTCTCGTGAGCAATAACCCAGCCTATACGAAACCCGGGAGCAAGTATTTTCGAAAAGGTTCCCAGTGAAATGACCTGGCCGCTATTGTCAAGTGCGTAAATCATTTTCTGGTGTTCGCCTTCAAACCGTAGCTCCCTGTAGGGGCTGTCTTCAACTATCAGGACGTCATAGATCCTGGCGATATCGATTATCTCATTTCTCCTGGACTCAGGCATTGTTATGCCTGCCGGGTTCTGGAAATCGGGTATTGTATAGATGAACTTTGGTTTTTCTCCAAAGGCCTTCATTTTTTTAAGCTTCTCCTCCAGCATGTCTGCCCTCATTCCATGGCTGTCCAGCTTGACACCCTCCATCCTGGCACCATAGAAACCAAATGCACTGATGCCTCCGAGATATGATGGCAGTCCGCATATTATTTTGTCTCCCGGGTCAATAAAGATCTTTGGCAGCAGGTCAAGGGCCTGCTGGGAGGCGGTGGTTATCATAAGGTTTTCAAGTCCTATGTCAAGTCCCTGCTCCCTGTATCTTTCTACAAGAAGTTCCCTCAACCTGTTATCTCCCTCGGTTGTGCCGTATTGAAGAGCCATACTGGCATCGTCTGAATCAAAAAGTTCACAGACTATTTTCCTCAGGTGTTCTACCGGGAAAGATTCCGGCGATGGGAGTCCGCCGGCAAATGATATAATATCAGGTCTTTGTGTGAGCTTAAGTACCTCCCTTATGGCTGATTTCTTTTGTGAGCTGATCTGCCTGTTGAATACTTTATTCAGGTCGCTTACCATATTAGCGGGGATTAAGTGGAGAGGGATTAAAGTGCTTTTCTATTGTTGAAGGATGCTTCAAATATGGTTCTGTTTATTATAGAACGTCCAAGGGTGATCTCGTCGGCGTATTCAAGTTCATCGCCTATGGATACACCCCGGGCAATAGTTGATATTGTAACCGGGAACCGGCTAAGTTTCCTGTAAAGATAAAAATTTGTCGTGTCTCCTTCCATTGTTGTGCTGAGGGCAAGTATGACCTCTTTGATCCCGCCGCCTGCTGCTTTTTCTACAAGTGTGCCGATATTGAGATCCCCGGGGCCTGTGCCGTCCATCGGTGAGATTATTCCGCCAAGGACATGATATACTCCCGAATATTGTCTTGTATTCTCAACCGACATCACATCCCTGATGTTTTCAACAACACATATTATGCTGTGATCCCTGTTTTTGTCGGAACAGATGCTGCATATATGTGTGTCAGAAATATTGTGGCAGCCGGAACAATGCTTTATCTCTTTCCTTAGCTTTAGTATTGATTCGGAGAACCTTTCTACATCAGCTTTATCCTGTCTGAGCAGATGCAAAACAAGCCTGAGAGCGGTTTTTTTTCCAATACCCGGCAGGCTGGCAAACTCTGATGTTGCCGCCTCAAGAAGTTTTGATGGATAGTTATCGGGACTCACTTTTTTGTCACAAAATTAATACCTATTCGCTCCATTAACAAACATAAATCTTTTATTCAGGATTGCAAACAGATGTTGCATAACTGCATTTATTATTTTTTAATTATTCTTGCAGTCTGATTTTTTAGGCGTATTATTATTTTATGGCGATGTCACCTTTTATTGTACTGTCTATTGTATTGGCTTATTTCCTTGTTCTGATAGTTATCTCCTGGATCACAGGCAGGGATCAGGGAAATTCTGCATTCTACCTCGGCAACAGGCAATCTCCCTGGTTTGTGGTCGCTTTCGGAATGATAGGTGCCACACTTTCGGGGGTTACTTTCATTTCAATACCGGGATGGGTTGGCGAAAGCAGTTTTTCATACATGCAGATGGTATTCGGGTATGTTTTTGGCTACTACATAATAGCTAATGTGCTGATGCCTTTATATTACCGGATGAATCTGACAACCATCTACACCTACCTGGAAGACAGATTTGGTTTTTATTCTTATAAAACCGGGGCAATGTTCTTTCTGGTTTCCCGGCTGGTAGGGGCCTCGTTAAGGGTATTCCTGATGGCAGGTGTATTACAGATAACGGTTTTTGATGCATGGGGGATCCCTTTTTACGCGACAGTATTGGTTACTGTTCTCTTTATATGGCTTTATACATTCAGGGGCGGGATAGGGACAATCATATGGACAGATACATTGCAGACACTTTTCATGCTCATTGCCGCAGGAGCTACGGTATGGACTATCTCAGGGGAACTCGGACTTGGCCTCCGGGGTGTTTTCGGGGTTATTGGTGAAAGTGACTGGTCAAGGGTCTTTTATTTCGATGACTGGAGAGACGGCCGGTTTTTTTTGAAGCAGTTTGTTGGAGGTATTTTCATTGCAATTGTTATGACCGGGCTTGACCAGGATATGATGCAAAAAAACCTGAGCTGTAAAAATATCAGGGAAGCCAGGAAAAACATGTATTGGTTCAGCATCACACTGGTTCCCGTTAAACTGCTTTTGCTTTGTCTGGGAGCTTTGCTTCTCATATTTGCAACACAGACAGGAATTCCGCTGCCTGATAGGGCCGATGACATCTTCCCTGTTATCGCTACGCAGGGTTATCTGCCATCTTTTATCGGGGTGTTTTTTATTGTAGGGGTGGTTGCTGCTACCTATTCGAGTGCAGATTCCACCCTTACTGCATTGACCACCTCATTTATTCTCGATATCCTCGGAAGGGGAAGGGTCACCCGGCCAGCCTCTGTAAGGAACCGGAAACTTGTGCATGCCCTCATGGCGCTGCTTCTTGGTGGGCTCATAATGGTTTTCAGGGCCCTGAATGATCAGAGTGTAATAAGCGCTGTCCTCACCCTGGCAGGATATACATACGGGCCTCTTCTCGGACTGTATGCATTCGGGATCTTTACAAAGATCAGGGTAAGAGACAGGCTGGTGCCTCTTGTGGCAATCCTCTCACCGGCATTGACATGGCTTCTTGATGCACGGTCGGAGCAACTTTTTGCAGGGTACCGTTTCGGGTATGAGATTGTGGTGGTAAACGGCTTGATAATGTTCTTCGGGCTCTGGCTTTTAAGAAGGCCGTCTGCCGGGTGATTTTCATTCGTATAAAGTATAGTTAGCAAATTGTTCCACAATGTGTTACAAATTCATGATTCGGATAATCTGCTTTTCAATCCATGGAACCCCCATGCTTTGTTCATGTTATTTTGTGTGCGTCAGCACATGGGGCTTTCATTCGTATAAAGAAGAAGGCCGCCTCCCTTTTAGCCTGCAGGGAGGCAGCCTTTATACGGACTGTTTCGTTGGCGAAATTGCCGACATTTATAATCCTCAGGCGGTCTGACGGATAATTACTGCTTCTTGTTAACCGAGTTGGTGCCCGCCTTTTTTTTCATCCTCTCCAGCAATTCAGCCTCATCCTTTGTACTGCTGTGTCCGTATATTTCTTGCATGAGGTGGTCGTATTTCTCATAGACCACATTTCTTCTGAGTTTTAATGTGGGACTCAGTTCCCCTGAGATTGGTGTCCACTCCTCGTGAACCAGCCGGAATCTCTTTATCTGCTCTGTTACTCCGAGTTTGGCATTAATCTCGGTTATCTCTCGCTGGAATCTTGCCATGACATCAGGTACCCTGATAAGCTCTTCATTATCGCGGTAATTCACCTTATGTATTGAGCACCAGTTATGCAAGAACTCAAAATTGGGAACAATAATTGCCGAGACAAATTTTTCATTTTCGCCAACCACCATGGCCTGATCTATGAAAAGGGATTCTTTAATTTTGTTCTCAATTACCTGGGGCGCTATGTATTTACCGCTGGATGTTTTGAATATCTCTTTCTTCCTGTCGGTTATTTTCAGGAATTTGTTCTCTTCCATAACACCTATGTCGCCTGTATGGAACCAGCCATCCTTGTCTATTGCCTGTGCGGTCTGGTCGGGGTCCTTGTAATAACCCAGCATTATTCCGGGACCCTTAGCCAGTATCTCACCGTCTTCCGCTATCCTGATCTCGGTATTGTCAACCGGTGGGCCGACGGTACCAAACCTGACGTTGCCAGGTTCTTCAAAGTAGTTAACAGCCAGAACAGGAGAGGTCTCTGTCAGTCCGTAACCTTCAAGGACCGGGATGCCTGCAGCCCAGAATATACGGGCAAGACGTACCTGAATGGCCGCGCCACCCGTCATGATGAATTCTATTTTACCGCCAAGGGCCTGCTGCCACTTACTGAAAATCAGTTTGCGCGCAATTTTAAGACGGAAATTGTACCACCAGCTGTTACCTGTGTCCTGGTATTTAAGTCCGAGTGAAACCGCCCAGAAGAAGAGAGATTTCTTGATGCCCTTAAGATCTTTACCTTTCCCGATAATTTTGTCGTATACTCTTTCAAGCAATCTGGGTACCGTAACAAACAGGTTGACTTTAAGCTCTCTCAGGTTGTCGGCAATTGTTGCCATGCTTTCAGCATAGTATATACTGACTCCTTTATACTGGTAAATATAATTCACCATCCTTTCGTATATGTGACACAAAGGCAGAAAACTGAGTACGCGGAAGTCGCTGGTAATATTGAACCTGGGATCAACGGTCTTTACATTACTGACAATGTTATTATGTGACAGCATTACCCCCTTCGAAACCCCTGTTGTTCCGGATGTATAAATTATCGAGACCAATTCGCCGGGGTCAATGCTTTCCTTGACTTTAACAAGTTCATCACGGTACTTGTCAGCGTTTTGTTTGCCAAGTTCAATCAGCTCCAAAAAGTTTGGGGCCCCCTCCACCTCATTGAATGTATAAAACTTTTCAATTTCAGGGATGCTGTCAGCTATGGGTTTCAGCCTTGTGTAAAGTGACTTGTCGGATACGATAAGCATTCTTGCATCCGAATGGGTCAGTATATATTTGAATTCTTCGTCGCTGATTGTGGGATAGATTGGCACATGCACGGCTCCAACCGCTGACATTCCCATGTCGGCAAAGTTCCACTCGGGGCGGTTATTGGATATCGTGGCAATCTTGTCACCTTTTTTGAAGCCGAGGCTTAGAAGTCCGTATGAAACATTCCTGGCCAGTTCAGCATACTCGGCAATGGAGTATCTTCTCCATTCGCCTGATGTTTTAGAGGCGAGAGCATCCTGTTTATCGGGCCACTTTTCCTTAAATGCGTCTAAGATGTCAAATGTTCTGGTTACCTGCATGTTGATATGATTAGTGAATAATTGAGTTTAATCAAATATATTGCATTTTGTCTTAATAAAATCGACCGGGAATAGAAGTGGGTTCGAAAAATCAGTATTATGCCGGCCAATGACTTGTTTGCCAGGGTTTAAGTGCTTGCAATAAATTTGACCATATTTCGACCGTGGCAGACATTTTTTATACTGCCATTTGTTTTGGATATATTTGAACATATTTTTCCTGTGCCTGTTTTTAACTTTTAGAGGAAATAGACGATATTATTTAATTAAACCTTTTCTCATGATAAAATCGATAATCCTGATCATCGCCTTGTCATCAATCTTCCTTGGATTTGACAGGCATAAGCCGGCCTATGTCATATACAATGAGGAGGGCCGTGAGGTAAGTTACCGAAGGATGATGAGGGCGATCTCCGGTGCCGATATACTGCTGTTCGGAGAGCTGCACGACAATCCGATATCCCACTGGCTTCAATATGAGGTTACAAATGACCTTCATGGCGCCCTGGATGGCCGTATTATGCTCGCAGCAGAGATGTTTGAGGCTGACAACCAATTAATACTTGATGAGTATCTCCGGGGCCTTATATCGGAAAGCAGGTTTGAGGATGAGGCGAAGCTCTGGAGAAACTACAGAACCGATTACAAACCACTGGTTGAGTTTGCAAAGGAAAATTCAATTCCATTTATTGCTTCCAATATTCCACGCAGATATGCCAATATGGTTTTCCGTGGAGGTTTTGAGGCCCTTGAACAACTGGGGTCCCAGGCTCTTGGCTACATTGCTCCTCTTCCTGTTGAATATGATCCGGATCTTCCAGGGTACAGCGCTATGCTGGAGATGAGTGGCGGCGGTATGGGACATGCAGGGGAGAACCTGCCAAAGGCCCAGGCGATAAAGGATGCCACAATGGCCCACTTCATGCTTGAGAACCATGAGCCCGGAAGGTTGTTGATCCATTTTCACGGAACATACCATTCCGATAATTTTGAAGGGATATACTGGTACCTTACGCGCCGGGATCCCGGACTGAATATTGTGACTGTCTCGACAACCCTTCAGAAGGAAACAGGCACACTTGATGAAAGTGCCGAAGGCCGTGCGAACTTTATTATAGTGGTGCCGGAGACCATGACGCGGACATACTGAAGAGGTATCATTGCAGGCCTGAAGCTATCCTGGCCTGATGGGTGATCTCTTTTATAGCTTTGTCAAGACCTGCAGGATTTTTGCCCCCTGCGGTGGCGAAAAATGGTTGTCCCCCTCCGCCTCCTTGAATGTAGGGTGAGACCTGACGTATAAGTTCGTTAGCTTTAAGGTTTTTCTCCTTTACAATATTCTCAGCTAACATCACTGCCAGGTGTGCTTTTCCTGTAATTTCCGCGCCAAGCACCAGGAAAAGTCCGGGAACCTCCCCTTTTAACTGAAATGCGAGATCTTTGAGTGACGCGGGAGAATCTGCATCAACCATCCCGGCAATGATGGTTATATTGCCTTGTTTTTCAGCATTTTTAATCAGCAAGGACTTAAGTCCGGCAGCCTTGCCCTTGTTAAGCTCTTCAACCATTTTTTGAAGCCGGGCTTTTTCTTTGATAAGCTGCTCCAGGGTCTTTACAGGGTCGTCCGGACTTTTTAAAAGGGATTTAACCTGGTTCAGTTTGTTTAGATGATCGTTTACCCACTTTTCTGCCCTCGCACCGGTAACTGCTTCAATCCTTCTGATACCTGCTGCAATGGCCGATTCAGAAGTGATCTTGAACAGCCCTATCTGTCCGGTACGTTCAACATGGGTGCCTCCACACAATTCAATTGAGTTGCCGAAACGGATGGTGCGGACCTCGTTGCCATATTTTTCCCCGAAAAGGGAAATAGCACCTGATTTCTTTGCCTCGCTGAAAGGTATCCTGCGGTTTTCTTCCCTGGGTAAATTCTCCCTTATCCTGTAGTTTACCTCGTCTTCAATTTTGCTTTTATCCTGATCACTGAGTTTCTGGAAGTGTGAGAAGTCAAACCGGAGATAGTCATGGTGTACCAGGGATCCCTTCTGCTCCACGTGGTTACCCAGGATTTTCCTCAACGCATCGTGAAGGAGATGAGTGGCTGTATGGTTGTTGGCAGTAAGCTTTCTCCTGCGTTCGTCGACAATGGCCCTGAATGTACTTTCAGGGTCTGCGGGTAATTTATCGGTTATATGGATTATCAGCTCATTCTCTTTTATGGTGTTCAGTATTTTAATCTTCTCATCGTTGCCTGTGAGAAATCCGGTATCACCTATCTGTCCGCCGCTTTCTGCATAGAAAGGGGTTCGGTTGAAAACCAGATGGAAGAGGTTCCGTCCTTTTGATCTAATTGCCCGGTAGCGTGAAATCCTGGCCTCTGCCTCCACCTGGTCGTAACCGGTAAAATCGTTTTCGGTGGTTTTGTCCAGAATGATCCAGTCGCCTGCCTCAATCCTGGCATCCTGTCTTGACCGGTTTTTTTGTGCCGCCATCTCAGCATCAAATTGCTTTTTGTCAAATGAAAACCCTTTCTCCCGAAGGATCAGCTCTGTCAGGTCGGGAGGGAATCCATAGGTGTCATAAAGGATAAAGGCGTTTTTCCCGTTCAGGATATTTGAGGCTGAAGTTGCGGTCATCTGGTCAAGCATCTTTATACCGGTGTCCAGTGTCCGCAAAAAAGCGCTCTCCTCCTCTTCGATCACCTTTTCGATAAGGCCCTGCTGAGCTTTTAGTTCAGGGTATGCATCAGCCATTATGCTGACAAGTGCAGGGACAAGCTTGTAAATGAAAGGATCTGTCTGAGAAAGAAAACTGAATCCGTACCTTATGGCGCGTCTCAGGATTCGTCTTATCACATATCCGGCCTTATTGTTGGAGGGTATTTGCCCGTCAGCTATCGAAAAACAAAGGGTGCGCAGATGGTCTGCTATTACCCTCATGGCGGTGTCGGTTTTATCGCCCGATCCGTATTTAAAACCTGTAATTTCCGATATGTTTTTGATAAGTGGCTGAAAGAGATCTGTATCGTAGCTGGATTGTTTACCCTGTACCACCATGCTAAGCCTTTCAAACCCCATACCGGTGTCTACATGTTTTGCCGGAAGTGGTTCAAGGTTTCCGTTGGCTTTCCTGTTGTACTGGATGAATACCAGGTTCCAGATTTCAATTACCAGGGGGTGTTCGCGGTTGACGAGTTCTGAACCTGGCTGGGCCTTCCTCTCTTTCTCCGGGCGGATATCAATATGTATCTCAGAACAGGGTCCGCAAGGTCCTGTTTCTCCCATTTCCCAGAAATTGTCCTTTTTGCTTCCCGGCAAAATGCGGTCAGCCGGAAGATACTTTTTCCAGCATTCTCCGGCTTCTGTATCTTCTTCAAGGTTTTCTTCGCTGCTGCCTTCGAATATTGTTGCATACAGGCGATCAGAAGGAATATGTAACTCTCTGACGAGGAAATCGTATGCCCACCGTATGGCATCTTCTTTGAAATAATTGCCGAACGACCAGTTACCAAGCATCTCAAACATTGTGTGGTGGTAGGTGTCGTGACCAACCTCTTCAAGGTCATTATGTTTGCCGGAAACCCTAAGGCATTTCTGAGAATTGGCAACCCTGGGGTATTCAGGCTGCCTGGTGCCGAGGAAAAAGTCCTTGAACTGGTTCATTCCTGCATTAGTAAACATAAGGGTAGGGTCATCCTTTACAACGATGGGGGCGGAGGGAAGGATCCTGTGATCTTGTTTGCTGAAATAGTCCAGAAAAAGGGTGCGGAGATGGTTGGAATTCATAAAATGTTACTTTATAAAGAGATGGAATGTGTTATTTTGATCAATTTATATGTTATTTTTATTAAAAAACCTGTTGTAAAATTAGTTTATTTCAATTAGATTTGTTGGTTGGAATAGAAATTTCCGGTTATATTTTTCAAAATCAGCTCTATGGCAAAGGAAAAATTCAGGTTTAATCCCGAGACTTTACAGTATGACAGGATAAGTCATTCGTTCAGGGATAAATTCTTCAGCTTCTTTGCATATTTTTCTGCCAGTGTTGTTTTAGCGGTTCTTTATCTTCTTGTATTCAGCTATTTTTTTGATCTTCCAAGGGAAAAGGTGCTTAAGAGGGAGGTAAACCAGCTTAATCTGCAGTATGAGATCCTCAACAAGCAACTTGATCAGATAGGCTACGTACTGGATGATATTCAAAACAGGGACGACAATATCTACCGTATCGTTTTCAATGCCGACCCTATACCAAAATCGATAAGAACAGCCGGTTTTGGCGGTGTAAACCGATATACGGAACTTGAGGGTTACGAGAACAGCGATCTTATAATTGAGACAGCAAGAAGGATTGATATCCTGAAGAAGCAGCTCTATGTCCAGTCCATTTCATATGATGAGGTAATAGACCTGGCCTTGAACAAAGAAGATATGCTTGCAAGTATTCCTTCAATCCAGCCGGTTGCAATCAGGGATATCAGGAGAATCGGAGGTTATTGGGGCTGGAGAATTCACCCGATATATAAAATACGTATGTTCCATGAAGGGATGGACTTTACTGCTCCCAGGGGGACTGATGTATATGCAACCGGAAACGGCGTGGTTGCGCGTGTGATAAATGACAGGTCACGGAGGGGTTACGGTACTTTTGTCGACATTGATCATGGATACGGGTACCGGACAAGGTATGCTCACCTGGACAGGGTCCTGGTAAGGCGGGGGCAGGAAGTTAAACGGGGGGATGTTATCGGGCTTGTTGGAAATACCGGCGCATCAACAGCACCACATCTGCATTATGAGGTAATCAAGAATAACCGTCCTGTTGATCCCGTCAATTATTTCTACGGTGATCTCTCACCCGAGGAGTTTGATGCAATGATCGAGATGTCAATGCAAGGAGGTTCATTCATGGGTTATTAATTATTTTACCGTGCCCTACAAAGAAAAAAAAGTTGAAAAGCTCTATTACTCCATCGGCGAGATTGCTGATATGTTCAATGTGAACACCTCTCTTATCCGTTACTGGGAAAAGGAGTTCGATATTATAAAACCAAAGAAGAACAAGAAGGGTAACCGGTTTTTTACCATTGAAGACATAAATAATTTTTACCTTATTCATGAACTGGTTAAAGAGCGGGGAATGACCCTGAAGGGGGCCAAGAAGAAGATCAGGGAAAACAGGGAAAATACGGTAAAAAATTTCGAACTTGTAAGGATCCTTAAGGAGGTTAAAGGGATGCTCCTGGAAATAAAAGAAGGATTGTAAACCGGTTGGTTCCTGTGCTATTCCGGACTGTTTATGATTTAACCCCATGCCGCTTTATTATAATCCGGCAATATGCGCCAGGGTATTGCCGGAACCGTTAAGTGCCGGTCCCGTTCACTCAGTTACAACCATAAGAACTTATAATGAAGGTAAAGAAGGTAAAAGAAATATTAAGGGCTATTGAGGATTTTGCTCCCCTTCCTTTACAGGAATCGTATGACAATTCGGGGTTGCAGGTGGGCGAGGGGGAACAGGAAACCAGTGGTGTGCTTTTATGTCTTGATGTTACTGAAGAGGTGGTTGATGAAGCTGTCGCGAAAGGTGCAGGCATGATCGTATCCCATCACCCGCTCATTTTCGGCGGGATCAAGAAGCTGACCGGAGATACTACCACAGGCCGGATATTGCTGAAAGCTGTACGTAAAAACATAGCAATATATTCGGCCCACACGAATATTGACAGTGTATGGGGTGGGGTAAGCAGCCGGCTTGCCTCCAAAATAGGACTTGCAGAACAGCGTATTTTATCGCCTGTAAGCGGGATTTTAAGAAAACTGGTTGTATTTGTCCCTGTAAAAGATGCTCCGGCAGTACGGCAGGCAATCTTCAAAGCCGGTGCCGGTCAGATCGGCGATTATGACCAGTGCAGCTTCAATGTAACCGGGGAAGGTAGTTTCAGGGGGAGTGAGAATACCGATCCCTATGCCGGGAGGGCAGGCTCCCTGCATTTTGAAAAGGAGCTGAGAATTGAAACAATTTACCCGGAATATCTGGAAAAGCAGGTTGTTTCTGCGATGCTGGAGGCTCATCCCTACGAGGAGGTTGCCTACGATATTTACCATCTTGGTAACCGGTACGAAAGGGCAGGGATGGGGATTACCGGTAATCTTGCCGGGGCCATGAAACCCGGAGATTTTATGGCGATGCTTAAGGAAAACCTTAAATCAGCAGCTATAAGACATACTGCCTTTCCGGATAATGATATAAAAAAGGTCGCAGTGTGCGGCGGGAGCGGCAGTTCGCTTACCTATGCTGCACGGGCAGCAGGAGCAGATGTTTTTGTTTCCGGGGACTTTAAATACCACGATTTTTTCAAAGCTGATGGCATGATGATGATAGCTGACATCGGACATTATGAGAGCGAACAGTTTACTATGGAAATATTTCATGAGCTGATTACAAAAAAAATACCTAACTTTGCGGTTCATTTTTCAGAAATTAACACAAATCCCATTCATTACTGGCTATGACAACCGACACAAAAAAATCGCAGGAACAGGCAGAAAGAACAACAGAGGAAAAACTGAGGTTTCTTTATGAGTTACAGATGATTGATTCTGAGGTTGATAAAATCAAAATACTAAGGGGTGAACTGCCCCTTGAGGTACAGGATCTTGAAGATGAGTTAGAGGGACTTCAGACCAGGCTTGCAAATATTCTTGAGGAGATGAAGGAGATGGAAGCCTCGGTGCAGAATAAAAAGAATGAAATTGTTGATGCACAGGCCCTGATAAAGAAATACCAGGATCAGCAGATGAATGTGCGGAACAACCGGGAGTATGATTCATTGTCAAAGGAGATCGAATTCCAGACCCTTGAGATTGAGTTGTCGGAGAAGAGGATCAAGGAGTTTGCCCTGCAGCTTGAAGAGAAGAAACAGCTGGAAGCGGAAGCACGTCTGTTACTTGAAGAAAGGTCAAGAGATCTTGAAGATAAGAAGAATGAGCTTAACAGTATAATATCAGAAACGCAGAAGGAGGAGGAGGAGCTTAATGCCAGGTCTGATAAATTTGAGGATCTTATTGAACCAAGGCTTCTCACAGCCTACAAAAGGATAAGGAAAAATGCACGCAACGGACTGGCCGTTGTGACGGTTGAGAGGGATGCCTGCGGAGGATGCTTCAACAAGATACCCCCCCAAAGACAGCTTGATATAAGATCAAGAAAAAAGATCATTGTTTGCGAATATTGTGGGAGGATACTGGTAGACAGTGAGATAATGACCTCTGAAGCAGCTCCTGAATAAGAGCCGGCAGATGTTACGGCATAGGCACAACAATCATGTTGCAATGGAATAATCCCGAACTACTGTAATAGCATTGCGGTAATTTAATAAAACCGCACTTCATCCGATGGAGTGCGGTTTTTTTATGCTAATTTCGCTCGCAGGGAAAAAATAGCCTTATGACCAGTGAAGAGTTCAAAAAAATGATTCTTGAGGGCATACCAAAGGATCTGCCACCCGATCCGGTTTTTGATCCTGATGTAAACCACGCCCCTGCCAGAAAGATGATCCTCAGCGAAGGTGAAAAAAGGCTGGCAATCAGGAATGCCCTGAGGTATTTCCCGCCCCGCCACCACAACGTACTCGCTCAGGAGTTTGCCGGAGAGCTTGAAAAGTACGGCAGAATTTACATGTACCGTTTTATGCCCGCATATGAGATATCGGCGCGCTCAATTGACGATTATCCTCACAGATCAGTTCAGGCTGCTGCGATAATGCTGATGCTCAGCAATAACCTTGACAGGTCGGTTGCCCAGCATCCGCATGAGCTGATAACTTACGGCGGGAACGGTGCCGTTTTCCAGAACTGGGCTCAGTACCTTCTCACCATGCAGTACCTGGCGACTATGACAGATGATCAGACCCTGGTACTCTACTCGGGCCACCCTATGGGCCTGTTCCCATCACATCCTGAAGCGCCCAGGGTTGTCGTAACCAACGGGATGGTAATTCCCAACTATTCATCCAGGGAGGATTATGACAGGATGAATGCGCTGGGTGTCAGTCAGTACGGCCAGATGACAGCCGGCTCATTCATGTATATAGGCCCCCAGGGAATAGTGCATGGCACCGCGATAACAGTCTTGAATGCAGGCAGGCGTATCTCCGGAAATATGAAGGGTGACCTGCGGGGTAAAATATTCGTGACAAGTGGTCTTGGAGGTATGTCGGGTGCACAGCCAAAGGCAACAGTAATTGCCGGAGGGATCTGCCTTGTAGCCGAAGTGAATCCCAGGGCAACAGAAATCAGGCACTCCCAGGGATGGGTTGACGAGGTTTACGATGATCTTGACAGTGTCGTAAGTCGTGCCATGGACGCCAGAAAAAAAATGGAGTCTGTTTCCATTGCTTATCGCGGAAATGTAATTGACCTGCTTGAAAAGCTTGTGCAGGACAAGATCCCTGTTGAGATGGGATCAGATCAGACCTCGCTCCATAACCCCTGGTCGGGTGGATATTATCCGGCAGGCATAAGTTTTGAAGAGGCAAACGAACTTATGGTAACTGATCCCGGCAAATTCAGGGAGATGGTGCGTATTTCGCTCAGGCGCCATGTAGAGGCTGTCAATGCCCTGGTGCAAGAGGGAATGTATTTCTGGGATTACGGGAATGCCTTCCTGCTTGAGGCCGGGCGGGCTGGTGCCGATGTCTTTGACGCTTCTGGTAATTACCGGTATGCCTCGTATGTTCAGGATATTATGGGGCCGCTCTTTTTTGACTATGGTTTCGGGCCTTTCAGATGGGTTTGCACTTCATCACTTGCCAAAGACCTTGAGGAAACTGATGCGATTGCGGCCGGGGTGCTGGAAGATATTATCAGGTCGGCTCCTGCAGATATCATGACGCAGCTTGAAGACAATCTTTTATGGATAAAGGAGGCAGGCAAAAATAATCTCGTGGTAGGATCAAAAGCCAGAATTCTTTATGCAGATGCAACGGGCAGGATAAGAATTGCCTCAGCCTTCAATAGAGCGATCAGGGAGGGGAGAATATCGGCGCCGGTAGTTCTTGGCAGGGACCATCATGATGTTTCCGGAACAGATTCACCCTTCAGGGAGACCTCCCACATTTATGACGGTTCATCCTTTACAGCCGATATGGCGATACATAATGTTATTGGCGATGCATTCAGGGGTGCCACATGGGTCTCTCTTCACAACGGTGGCGGTGTAGGCTGGGGTGAGGTGATCAACGGTGGTTTCGGGATGGTGCTGGATGGCTCGCCTGAGGCTGACCGGCGTCTGGAAATGATGCTGCACTGGGATGTCAGTAACGGTATTGCCCGAAGATGCTGGGCAAGAAATGAGGGGGCCATGCATGCAATAAAGCGTGAAATGGAACAAAATCAGCTGCTCAGGGTCACAATGCCCAACCTGGTCAGTGATGACCTGCTTGACGGACTGCAGGGGTGATCAGTGATAAACGTTTATGATGATTAATCTGATAAGACCACAACAATGAGAATACGGGTATTGCCGGTGCTGGTATTAATTGCAGTGACCTTTGCCTCATGTGATGACGAAATTTTCGGCCCCCGCTCATTGGAAGGCACGTGGAGAGTTACGGAAGAGAGTGAAGCTTTCGGCAGTCAGACATTTTTGGTGGGCATTGACTATTACCCGGGCGATGACAGCAGGATAATCATCGGCAACTTTTCCAACCTTGATCTCCGGGCCGAGGTCATTGCAGATGTTGTCGGACTTTCGCTAACAATAGAGCATCAGACTGTTCAAAGCCGCGGAGGTACATTCCGGGTCAGCGGCAGCGGAGCGGCAACATCAAACATGCGAAGGATCAATTGGAACTACAGGGTTGACGGCGAGGATTATACAGCAGTTTTTAACAAGCAGTGAGATAACCAGGGGGGCTAATACCGGGGGAAGCCACCTCGATGACCGGTGAAATGAGCTGGATAAGGCCATGAACCTGTTTCTGTTCAGTACCTGTCGGCGTTCAGCATTATCAGTGTACAGTCTTCAAGAACCTCAATACCCTCTTTTCTGGCCATTTCCATGAACTCACTGTTTTCTGTGCCGGGGTTGAAAATTATCCTTGAAGGTTGCAATGAAAGAAGATAGGAATAGTAATCCTTTTGCCTGGCCGGGCCCACGTACATGGTTACGGTATGGATATCGTCCATATGGGGGCGGTCTGTAATGATATCAATCCCGCCTATTTCACCTTTTTTTATCCCCACCGGCACAACAGGTACATTGTACCTTTGAAGACTCTTTACCGCTTTGTATGAAAACCTTATCGGATTGGGACTTGCACCCAGCACCAACGTTTTTTTCTCTGTCATGTATATTATGTGTGTGAACTTATTAACGTGCGGCTAAAATAATTTTTTTTTGGCAAATGGCAATGATGGCTGCTAATTCTCTCATGGCCCGGGAGTGCCCATGCTTTTGGGGACAATTGTTGCAACAGCCCATGCTGCCACTCCCTCTTCCCTTCCTGCAAAACCAAGCCTTTCGGTTGTGGTTGCCTTGACCGAAACATTCTCCGGTCCGGCACCGGTTATATTTCCGATAACCTTCCTCATAGCGGTTATATAGTCCTTTATTTTGGGTTCCTGGAGTGTCACAACACAATCAATATTGCCTGTATGGTATCCCTTCTCTGAAACAAGATCAACGGTTTGGCTCAGCAGCAGTTTGCTGTCAATATCCTTATAGGTGTTGTCGTTATCGGGGAAATGGGTACCTATATCACCAAGTGAAGCTGCACCCAGCAATGCATCACAAACGGCATGGAGAAGTACGTCACCGTCTGAATGGGCAATGCATCCCTTTGAGTGCGGTATTGCAACTCCTCCTATTATAAGCCTTCTGCCTTCTTCCAGCTGGTGAACATCATATCCTAAGCCGCATCTTATATGCATGTCAGACAGAGTTTATCATTTTGCAGAAACTTTTTAAGGTAATGACATCAGCTCATTGATATTGCTTTCCTTCTGCTGTCAGAATGCCTCCTGGGGCCGGCTGCGTCGAAGCGCCTCGAAATCAAATGCAAGGGAGAACCTGAGGGTGTTGGCAAGAGGGTGGTTCCTGAAAACAGGGATGACATAGGAGACGTCAAGTGCGAAAACATTCAGTTTCAATCCAATTCCTGTGGTGAAGTACTTCCTGTTGCCCTTGGTTTCATGCTCGTGATAATACCCTCCCCTGATGGCAAACTGGTTAAGGTACCAGTACTCCATTCCAAAAGAATAATATATCTCCCGCAGTTCCTCCCTCCAGCCGCCTGGTGCATCATAGAAGGACTGAAGCATTCCCATCGGTACCGAAACATTCGGGTCCATTCCCTTTTTAATTATAAAATTATTGTTCTCGTCCTGCTCCTGGGAATATATCGGGGGGGTTGGCACCAGGAGCTTGTTAAGGTCAAGTGCAAAGGCAAGGGTGTTGTACGGGTCAAGTTCCAGCTGGAGAAAGCTGCCTATTCCCATGTTTATCGGGATGAACTGGGGATTCTGGTCATCACCGTATGTAACCTTGTTCCCTATATTGGAAATGTTCATGCCCAGTCCGAGTTCACCCGGCAGGTCCGACACCCTGACATTATTCCTGTAATATGCCGAAACATCTGCTGCAAACGCCCATGCAGCCTTGGTGGCAGTACCCCCGACATATTGACCACCTGTTATATCCGACCTGATATACCTGAAAGCCAGTCCGCCGCTGAAGTTTTCAGAAAACAAACGCGAGTAGGCAACATCAAATGCAAATTCGTTTGGAGTAAACTGACCGTCGTACTGACCTGCATGGTTTGTGAATATTATCTCTCCCAGCGAAAAATAGGTGAGTGAAGCTGCAAGCACCTGCGAGTTATCTATCCGGGTATACCCTGAAAGATAGGCGAGATTTATGTCGGGGACAAGGTTTCTGAGCCATGGCGTGTATGAGAATGCCGCCCCGAAATCATTGTCAATGAAAGCGTATTTTGCCGGGTTCACATGCATGGAATATACATCCGGAGATGTTGCAATACCGGCATCACCTAATGCCCCGGCCCTTGAATCAGGTGTTATGGTGAGAAACATCATTGTTACCGGTACCAGATTAAGCTGTCTACCGGATAAATCATAATCATCATCTACATCCTGCGGGATTGCAGGTCCCGGGATACAAAACAACATCAGCAATGCCAGCAGTACAACAGACTTTTGAGCCATATCAGGTCTTGATTATTTAATGTTACAAAAATATAATAAAATTGGACACTGAAGCCACGATCCTTTTTTTTGGACCAGGCTGCGGGATTATGTTCAATTAATAACCGATCTAAACCCTATTTTAGTATAACAAGTTTTTCATATTTTTCTGCAATCTCTCCTTCACTGGTCCTGACCCGCAGCCGGTAAATGTATACCCCCCTGCCTATCCGGTCGCCATACTGATCAAGTCCGTTCCAGGATATCGGGTCGGGTTTAAAACCGGTAGTATTTATTGATCTCTCAATTGTTTTAACCAGCCTTCCCGAAACGGTAAAAACCTGGATCAGCACATCAAGTCCGGTCCCCGGATGATTATGCTCAAAGTGGAATGAGGTGTGCTGTGTGAACGGGTTGGGATAGTTAAATACATTTCTGAGGGTCAGCTTGTCAGATCCGGTAACATTGAAATCGAGAGAAGCCTCAGATGAGTTGTTGAAGACATCCCAGGCTTTCAGCCTGATGTTGTAGCTGCCTTCTTCAAGATTTTCAAACGGGTATTCTATGGTGCCGCTCTGATAGCTGTCAGTATCCGCCACATAATAGTCATTTAATATTATCTGCGTTGAAGGGTCGTTGTTCATCGTAAGGGTGATATCGTGCCCTATACTGCTTCCCATGGTGTTTATTCCGCTGCTGTCGGTCAGAAAAGCAAGAAGTCTTGGGCTCTGATTGGTTATACCACCCGGTACGAAATTGGGGTCATTCATGTAAAGTTTAATTTCCGGCCCTTCCTGATCTTCTTTTGCCTCCCGGTCTGATCCTCCGACAATAATGTTTTTGAAATACCCCGAGGCATCATTGGTCGCTGAGCTGGCGAAAGAACTTATTTTGCCGTTACCGAAATGATATGCAATGTCTTTCGGTACGATGAAGCTGAATTCAAAACTGCCTCCTGATACGGTTGACCTTCCTTTATAAATAATGTTGTTTCTCATCCTGTAGCTGAAGGGTGTGGCACCATCATTGCCCAGCGTTGTGTTCAGGGTGGTCTTGTCGTATACTGTATGGTATATAAAACCATCAAAATTTTCCAGGTGGTTGCCCAGCTCGTCTTTAATTGCTCCTGTAACGCTTACTTTACCCATGGCCCTTAGTGTATCAGGCTCACCTGATGCCGGCATGCCGTTGACCGAGGTAATTTCCACACTGTGCTTTGGAATTGCCATTTTCATTGAAGGATCGCCAAGAAGCGCAAAGTTCCTTTTGTTTATGCCCGTACCGGAATTTATTTTGGTGAGTCTCATTATGTCACCAAGTCTCATTTCGCGACCGTTCTGTTCAATATCAAGTGCAAAGCGGTAGAAATTCTGGTTAAGAAAGAAATTTGGTGTGGCATAGACCAGCCTGGTGGTTGAGTAGAGTGCTATTGCTCCGCCGTTGGGGTTGAGCAGGAGCATTTCGCCGGCGCTTGTACGGTCATGATTGTCAAAACGGCTGAATTCACAGGTTGCGGTCATGAATACCGGGAGCCGGTCACGATTGGTCCACGACATCACATCGTTAATGTCAATAATATTCTCGTCGGCCAGCCTGAGTTCATTTCCATGACCCATATAATTCATAATCAGGGCTCCCCTGCGTATCCTTTCTGCTATGTACCGGTTCACGTCAGGATACCTCTGTCCCAGAGAAGTTCCTATTTTCGGCCAGGCATCCAGGTATATCTTGTCAATATTGTATACCGGATAATTGTTTTTAACACCTTGAGCAATAATGTCGGAGTCCCGCATATGTATATTATTATCGCCGTCATCACCAATGAAGCAGAGAACATTCTGCCAGTCACCCTTTTTGTCAGGTGTGTTGTAACCGATTATTTTGCTCAGTACGGCCTGAGCCTGGTCTGCCGTTGTAACCGGCAACCTTCCAACTCCTATATCCATGAGCCCTGTAAACTCACCTTCGTCATCATCCAGCAGTCCGAAGAAGTCGTCGCTTACAAAGGACTGTGTAGGCCTGATGGAGTTGGGGGACTGGTACGTCGGGATGAAATTCATTTCCGAGGGGTTGCCCGCTCTGTTATCATAGGAGCCGTTTCCGAAAAGCAGAAGGTACCTGACCATATTACTTTCATCATCAGCCCTGTCATACAGCATTTTCATGAAATCCCTTATAGCCGAAACATCGGGCATTCCTGATGAAAATTCGTTGTATATCATTTCGGGCGTAACCACCACCACCTCCAGCTTATCATGCACCCTGCGGTGATCAGCGAGCTTATTGGCATGGCTGAGGAAAAGAGGGTGCGATACTATTACCATATCGGCAGATCTTATACCATGAAGGTTCTGGTTGGGTATGGTGCCGATTATTTCCGGCGCGGAAAAACCGGTATTATCAAAGGCAATATATTGATTGAGCCGGCTTGTCTCATCAGTGAAGGTCGTCACGTTTCCTGAAAAATCTGTTTCAAGCTCAGAAATATCTGCAGGGTCACTTATGTCCCAGATCCTGACCCCGGAACTACTGCCGGAGATCCTGAACTCAGATATGCTGCCATCGCCGACCGATTGGGTATCTCTGAAATGAAGCTGATTTCCGGTCATTCTGAGTGACCTTCTGACATTGATCAGCAGGTAATCGAGCCATCCTTCAGCCGATGGGGTGGGCTGACTGTAACTTACATTGAGCTCGATGTCTGATCCCCGGACTGCCATATTGAAAGTACTTTCCCTTATAGATACATAATCGGAGATAACGCTGCCAATGCTTACAGGGGGCATTATGATCTGGTCTGATTCACCGTTGCCGGCTGTGATGCTGAAGGAAGAAGAAACCGGTGACCTCGCTGCCGCCCTCCATCTGACGGTTGCCTCCCTCCCTGTTGCAATACCGGGGAAGCTGAAAGAGAAATTGTAATTTCTGACTACCCTGAAATGTTCACCAAACCATTCCCTGCCTGATTTAAGGAGGTTAACATTGTTTTTCTCGTGAAAGTCATAATCGTCAAACTCGTTTATTGCCGAGGAGGGTGTGCCCGCCTGCCGGGGTTTTTTTGTAATTCTGGGTTTACCCGATGCGGACGATGTTATAAAGTAAAAGGTCCCGTCTGAGTAAGGGTGGATATTATGTTCAAAAAGTCCTGATGCTTCATTGAAATTCCAGCTTACCGGTCCCTGACCGTAAAAAAGAATGTAGTCGCCGGGACCAAATGTGCTGCCGGAAGCGATGCTCATGTATATACGGTTCTCAATAAGGTCATCGGGCCTGGGCCGGTTGTTCATCTTGGGGAGCTTCCTGTTGCCGTTCCCGAAAATCCTTACATTTTGCGGGGAATTAATTCCCATTTCAATAAGATCTTCATAGGTCAGCTTGTATACCCCGTCGCTGGTTGTCTTAATTTTCACCCAGTTTCCGCTGCTTAATACCGAATTCCAGGTATAGCTCCTTGCCGGGGAAGCAATTTCTGTTTTAACTGGTTCTTCGCGGGTAAAGCGGTATGTAAAAGAGACCAGTTTCTCAGGTCTTCCGGTGGCCCGGTTCAGCCTTACCGGTATAAATGATATATTCAGGACAGGTTCACGGCGCGTAACATTCCACTCCTGGGTAATGATTATTTCGTCGGATAGTTCGTTAACATTAATCAATCCGGCCATTTCATTGTCACCGGGATCCTCATATCTCATATCAGTCAGTTCGGCTTTGTACCCGGGAGATATCCCCTGCACCCTGAGCAGCTCGTTGTATACCGGCGTTCTTGCTTCTCCCTCAGTCGATCCGATCCATTCAATTTTGGAATAAGGCTCCTGCCTTATGATACCGGAAGGCTGTTCAGTGGTATCGGACAGGTTTTGGGATGAAGGCCAGCTGATTTGTCTTGATTGATTCTGAGGCTGGGAGTAAACCGGCAGTGAAAGCAAGAACAAAAGAAATATAAGGAATCTTGGCATACCGGTACAATGATTTATGAAAAACGCCGGCCGGTTTGGTTCGTGGCTATGCGCCCGCTATTCCGGATATGGCGATAAATTTGACAAAATATTTGTTTAAACGGAAACAATTTTGCTATTATTGTCGTAATAGGTTTAAAGCCTTGATTTCCGTAAACTCAGACATATAAACAACATGCAGTCACAAAAACAGATTTCAACACCTCTCAAAAAAAAATATCATTTTGTGTATTAACCAAAAGAATTATTTATATTTGACATTGCGAATATAACATAAACAGCTATGAAATTAAGAACCATATTGTCGCTCCTGATTTTGGCGGTGATTATTTCTTCCTGCGGTATGCTGGGAGGAAGAAGGACCGATGTTTCCTCCACTACGGGATGGCGCTACAATGATCCGGAGATGGGAGGATTTGAAGTAACTCAGCTTTATGAGCAGGAGACGGGTCCCGGCCTGGTGTTTATTGAGGGCGGAACCTTTACCATGGGACGCACCCAGGAGGATGTAATGTATGACTGGAACAACATCCCCCGAAGAGTGACTGTCAGTTCATTCTATATGGATGAAACTGAAGTTTCCAATGTTGATTACAGGGAGTATCTTCATTGGTTAAGAAGGGTTTATATTGATTATCCTGAAGTTCACAGGGAGGCTTTGCCTGACACCACCGTGTGGCGGAGCCCGCTTGGTTACAATGAGCCATATGTAGAAACATACTTCCGTCACCCGGCTTTTAATGACTATCCGGTGGTCGGAGTAAACTGGCTACAGGCTAATGACTATTGTATCTGGCGTACCGACCGTGTAAACGAGATGATCCTGATCAGGGAGGGATTTATTGAGTGGGACCCCAACCAGGTTAATGAGAACAACTTCAATACAGAGGCTTATCTTGCCGGACAGTATGAGGGTCTTGTTCTCCAGAACCTTCCGTCCTTGTCACCCGAAGGCGGAGAACGCAGGATAAGGCAGGAAGATGGCATCCTGCTGCCAAAATACCGGCTTCCGACCGAGGCCGAATGGGAGTTCGCAGCAGTGGGTCTGATCGGCAACACATACGAGGAGCGGATATACGGCCGCAGGATATATCCATGGGACGGGCACCATACCAGGAATGATTCCAGGAGGCACCTGGGTCAGATGAGGGCCAATTTTGTCAGGGGACGTGGCGATTACATGGGTGTTGCCGGGCATCTTAACGACAATGCTGAGATAACAGCGCCGGTGAGATCTTTCTGGCCAAATGATTACGGTCTCTATAATATGGCAGGTAATGTAAATGAGTGGGTGCAGGATGTCTACAGGCCCCTTTCCCACCTTGATGTTGATGAATTCAGGCCTTTCCGCGGTAATGTTTTTACAAAGCTGGTGGTTGACGAGGAGGGCAATGTAGCTGAGAAAGATCATCTTGGGAGACTCAGGAGAGAGCCCATTACGGAAGAGGATGCATTCTCGAGCCCCAATATTACCGAGGCCGACAACATAAATTTCCGTGACGGCGATCATATTTCCAGTCTTGCTTTTTCAGATGATGATCCCGGTGAGCACAGGATGTATTCGCAGCGCGAAGGTGATTTCTCCACTCTCATAAGTGATGAGGTAAGAGTATATAAGGGCGGATCCTGGAGAGACAGGGCCTACTGGCTTTCTCCCGGGACCAGGAGGTTCCTGCACCAGGAGGAATCAAGAGATGACCTGGGTTTCAGGTGTGCCATGAACCGGGTGGGAGGACCTATAGGAAATTAAAGGAATACAGTTTTTAACATCATAGAGAAAACCTCATTTGATTGAATGGGGTTTTTTTATTATTAATTGCATGTCTGTTAAAGCATTATATGATATTTTCCAGCGGTCGGAAGGCGTCACGACTGACAGCCGCCATGATATCCACGGGAAACTGTTTTTTGCCCTGAGGGGAGAGAGGTATGATGGACACGCTTTTGTGAGGCAATCGCTCGAAAAAGGCTGTTACAGGGCTGTGATCGATGATGAGCGATATGCTGCAGACGAAAGGACGGTTAAGGTAGATAATGTCCTTTCATCTCTCCAGGCACTTGCGGCATATCACCGGAAAAGGTTTGATATTCCTGTGATTGCAATAACAGGTTCGAACGGGAAGACAACCACCAAGGAACTTATGCGTGATGTTTTAGGCAGGTTGTTCCGGACACTTGCAACTGAGGGGAACCTGAACAACCATATAGGTGTACCGCTTACTCTTTTAAGGTTGCGAAAGGAACATGAGATTGCAGTTATTGAAATGGGAGCCAATCATATTGGCGAAATTGATTTGTTGTGCCGGATAGCCCGGCCTGATCACGGACTTATAACCAATATAGGCAGGGCCCACCTGGAAGGTTTTGGATCGCTGCAGGGGGTATTCCGGGCCAAGGGTGAGCTTTTCAGGTACCTTAAATCCACAGGAGGCAAAGCGTTTGTCAACAATGATCAGGATCTGCTGTCAGATCTTGCCAGGGAGCTTGAGCTTGATGCCATATATTACGGCAGCAGCGGTTACTGCAATGTGAGGGGAAGGCTTACAGAAGATGGGCCGGGAACCGGGTTGGAGGTTGCTGCTGGTAATCCCCCCTCTGTTTACAATGTAAAAAGCAGTCTGGCAGGATCCTACAATTTCGAGAACATACTCGCCGCAGTATGTGTGGGTGACCATTTCAAGGTTCCGCCTGATCAGATCATAAATGCGGTAGGCGAATACATTCCCGGCAATAACAGGTCACAGATCATGCAAACAGCCCGGAACAGGATCCTTCTTGATGCATATAACGCCAACCCCGACAGCATGAGATCTGCCCTGCTCAATTTTACCCTGCAACCCGGAGAAAACAAATCGGTTATACTTGGCGACATGCTGGAACTAGGACGTTATGAAGAGGAGGAGCACATGGAGATAGTAAGGCTTATAAACGGCCATAATTACAGGGAAGTGATACTTGTGGGATCTGCTTTCAGCAGGATACCTCTTCCCAAAGATTATATCCATTTTGAAAACACCGGGTTGCTTATTGAATGGCTTGCAAAAAACCCTGTACGCGACCGGTTCGTTTTGCTTAAGGGCTCAAGGGGTATTGGACTGGAACGGTGTCTCCCGCTGCTTTAGCAGGGGTCTGCAAGCCTTACTCGGTGATAAACTCAGGGAGCTTTGCCGAAACCTTCCTCAGCGTTACATTCAAGCAGCCATGCCAAAAATCTTCTTCAGCGTTACATTCAAGCAGCTATGCCGAAAATCTTCTTCAGCGATGCATTCAAACAGCCTTGCCAAAGGCCTCCTTCACCAGGCAGCTTCAGACAGCCTTGTCCTTGTTCTGGTAAAGGAACCTCTTTATCTTCTGTGTCGGGGTTTTCTCAAAGGGGGACTGCTGTTCGATAATCTTATTAATCCTTGAGAACTTGTTGACCTCCTTATTAACCTTTTGCCTGATCTCGTTGAGCTTTTCACTGATGAATTCGTTCATCTGCAACTGCATGTTCCTGGCGGATTCCCTTACCTCATTATAATATTTTTCGAGCTCTTCGTAGTTAAGGTGAACAAGGGCCACCAGCTTCCCCTTCATCTCGTAGACCACCGACTCAAGAACCATTGACTGGTTATTGATCAAGGCTTCGATCTCTTCGGGATAGATATTCTCACCGCTCGGACCGAGAACCATGTTTTTAAGCCTGCCCCTGATATAAAGGTAATTGTCTTCGTCAAATGCTCCCAGGTCGCCTGTTTTGAACCATCCGTCATCAGTGAAGACCTCTTTTGTCTGTTTCTCGTCTTTGTAATAGCCCATCATCACGTTGGGCCCTTTTGCAACAATCTCTCCTTCTCCGGTAACCGGGTTGGGATTGTCGATCCTGATCTGCTGGCCGGGAAGGCTGAAGCCGGTGGACTGGAAACGGGTGAGTGATGGCTTGCATCCGGCCAGCAGGGGAGATGTCTCGGTCAGACCATAGCCGATAGCATAAGGGAAACCTGCATCACGCAGGAATTGTTCCGTCTCGGCTCCCAGCTTGGCCCCTCCAATACCGAAGAAGTGCAGCTTGCCACCGAATGTTTTGTATATCTTTTTTCCGGCAAGTTTATGCAGCTTACGCCTGAAAAAGGGCTTGTGGAACAGTGCCCTCATAATTGGTGATCCGGTAAGCTTCGGCAAAACCTGCAGCTTGTAAATCTTTTCGATGATCAGCGGCACGGTAAGCATCATTGTGGGTTTAACCACCTGCATGGCAGGAACAAGAATGCTGGCCGTAGGTGGTTTTTCAAGGTAATAGACAGAAGCGCCGTTCATCATTGGTATTATAAAACCAATGGTACACTCATAAGTATGTGACAACGGAAGGACAGACAGCATCCTGTCGCCAGGTGTCACCTGCTGGATATGCCCGGTATTAACCGCGTTTGAGACCAGGTTCCTGTGGGAGAGCATAACTCCTTTGGGGTTGCCTGTTGTTCCGGATGTGTATAATATTGCCGCAAGATCATCCTCCTCCGGCTCCCCGGTTTCTTTATTATCAAAGATTCTTTCCGGTTCCGGACTCCACTGCTCCTTTGTTTCTGTTACCAGCAGATTACCGGTTTCGTTAACGACATCGCGGTCGGCCAGATCGAGTGTGTCGGCAACAAGCACGGTGTGCAGAGAACCGGGGATTGAATTTCTCAGTTTGGACGCCAGCCGGTCAGATACTATTATCGCACTGGCCTCTGAGTGCTCCAGGATTCTTTTTATCTCCCTTTCGTTGAAGTCGGTGAGGATGGGCACTGTAACAGCGCCCATAGATGTAATTGCAAGGTAAGATACACCCCAGTTGGGCATGTTCTGGCTCAGGATGGCAACCCGGTCTCCCTTCCTTACTCCTTTGGAATGCAGAAGATGGGATATCTCTCCGGCTATTGTAAAGATATCGCTGTAGGTATAGGGATCCTGCCCCACAAATGATAGCGCCGGTCGCTCTGAGTAGTTTTCCCTGCTATTAATCAGTAATTCGGCAAGTGTTAATTTCTTTGGTATGCTCATTTGATTATGTTTGTTTCTGTTATTTTGCCTTCCGGGTCTGATCTGGTTTCATTGTATTTTGTGGGAATACAGTGCAAAAGTATATAAAAATATCGGCTACTGGCGGGGTTGGTCGAGATATTTCCGTAAAATTCACCCACATATTGCATAAATAAACAATGCCCTCAATTAAAACGAATTGGCATTATATTTGTTTCTATAATTTGATACTTTTTATGTGTTAATTATTATTAAAACAGTGTTGTCGGGTCGTATTCCGGCATATGATCAATTATTTTTGTGAAACAATTTGCTTGCTATACCGTATTATTTATTCATACAGACCTGTAAAAGGTTTAAGGTGACTGCGCCGGTTCAACTATAACAAAAAAATTCAATCTATTATGAGACTTTTTATGACAATATCCATCACTTTGCTCCTGGCAGTCTCAGCAATATCACAGGAGAAACAGGGGCCTTTCATTGTGTTTGACCGTGAGCTGCATGACTACGGCCAGATATCGAGTGATGAGGTTCCTGAAGGCAAGCTTGGTTTTGTTGTATATAATAACGGCAACCAGCCACTTGTTCTTTCGAACGTGAGGGCCTGTTGCGGGACAAGGGTAAATGACTGGACAAAAGAACCCATTGCCCCGAGTGACAGCGGATATGTAGAGGTTGAATTCAGAATTGTGCCGCGGCCGCACCGGATAAGGCGTACGGTTACCATCCAGTCAAATGCTGCCAACAGGCAGACTGCCATACTGCGAATCCAGGGTGAAGTTATTGATCCTGAAGGGGACCTTACTTTACAGGACGATTAGTCCTGTCCGGCGCTAATTTGTGCGCCATTCTCTCTCTTCTTCAGGCTTATTATCAAGAACAGTTTCAATCTTTGAGCTAACTTCATCTGTAATAAGTGCTACCACATCCAGCGCCTTCATGTTGTCGTCAATCTGTCCGGGCTTTGAGGCCCCGGTGATTACAGTGCTCACGAACCGGTTCTTCAGGCACCAGGCGATTGCCAGCTGAGGCAGGCTGACACCCAGTTCATCTGAGATCTTCGCCAGTCCGGCAGCTTTCCTGATCTTTTCCTGTCCCTGCTTTGACTCGAGATGTTCCCGCAGCCAGTCATACTCTTTTAATGCCATACGGCTGTCGTCAGGTATTCCGCCTGCGTATTTGTTGGTCAGGATACCTGAAGCAAGCGGGCTCCAGATGGTAGTGCCGAGTCCGATATCATCGTATAACGGCCTGTATTCAACCTCCACCCTCTGCCTTTTGAACATGTTGTACTCAGGTTGTTCCATAACCGGCGGGATAAGTCCGTTACCCCTTGCAAAATGCCATGCATCCTTGATCTGCAGGGCGCTCCACTCGCTGGTGCCCCAATAGAGGGCCTTCCCCTGCCTTATAACCTGGTTCATCGCCCATACCGTTTCTTCAACGGGAGTTTGCCTGTCCGGTCTGTGGCAGAATATCAGATCGACGTATCCGGTCTGAAGACGACTGAGTGCCGCATCGGTTCCTTCAATGATATGCTTCATTGAGAGACCCTGGTCATTGGGACCGTCGCCTCCCCAGAATATTTTTGTTGACAGCACCAGGTCGCTCCTGTTCCATCCGGTTTTTTTGAGAACTTCGCCCATGATGGTCTCAGACCTGCCGCCGGCATACTGCTCGGCATTATCAAAGAAGTTCACACCGTGATCATAGGCTTTTGTCATTAACTTCAATGCCTGCGAGGTGTCTGCCTGGAAGCCGAATGTGACCCATGATCCGAATGAGAGGGCCGACACCTTCAGCCCTGATCTGCCTAAAGATCTGTACTCCATCGCTTGTTTGTTTTTAATGTTCATTTAACAATTCGGGACTCTGCCCCGGGATTACTATTCAGCTCTGCTAATACTCACTGTTGCAGGTAAGCCGGAGAGTTCCGTTGAAGGTTACCTGTCCGGCTCCCATATATTTTTTCTATCACCTTTCAATCTCGAACTCAGGATATTTATGGGGCATTTCATCCCGTGGGCCCTTATCTCTGAGGTACCAGTCAAACCACTCCATGGTCCTCACGATATAGTCGAGCCTGTTGGTGTTCTTCGCGTTGCCATGCCCTTCGCCCGGATACCAGATAAGTCTCACAGGCGCTTTCCCGTGAAGCTTCAGCTTCCTGTAAAGCTCAAGTCCCTGCGAGGGCGGCACCCTGGGATCTTCCGTTCCATGCAGTATAAGTGTCGGGGTAACACTTCCCGGAGCATATTTGATGGGACTGGCCCCCCACACCTTTTCAGGCTCCTCATGTGTCCAGAAGCCCCAGTGAACCAGGTAGTCCTCCCACGGGATATCGGTGGTGTTTCGCTTGGATACCTGGTTGCTGATCCCTACAAAAACAACAGAAGCAGCGAACCTATCGGTGTGACGGGTTGCCGACCAGGCTGAAAAATAACCGCCGTAGGAGCCTCCGCCGATACCGACACGGTCCCTGTCAACATATCCGATATCGATAAGATGGTCGATCCCGTCAAGAACATCGTCATACTCTTTACCAACCAGGTCGCCAAACCCTTCCATGGTGAAGTCCACTCCCCGTCCCGAACCTGCCCTGTAGTTAGGCATGAAGAAGAAATAACCGCGGGCCGCAGCCACCTGGCCCCAAATACTGTAGCGCGTTACCCATCCGTTCTGGTTGGCCGCCTCGGGTCCGCCATGTATATAGGTGATCACAGGGTATGACTTCCCGGGCTCATACCCGACAGGGTAGATAAGTACCGATTCGATGTCAAGCCCGTCCCTGGCATTGTAAACCATCATCTCCTGCCGCCCCATATCCTTGCCGGCAAGCCATGGATTATGATCGGTCAGTCTATCAAGGCTCCCTGTACCAAGATCAAAGAGGTGCAGCTCGTTCGGGTGCTCAGTTGTGTTCCCCGAAAGGGCAATAATATCTCCTGAACGGCTGAATGTGCGGAATACCAGTCTCCCGCCCTCAATCAGGACCCGTCTTTCAGGTGCGGCGGTCTCATGCTCGCTAAGCACCATGTCTACCCCTTCTTCGGAGACATAGAGCAGGGTGTTGTTATCTTTCCAGGCGGCATTGATTATCGATGCCCTCATTCCTTCGGCATAGTTCCTGAGCTGCGTGAAGGTCCTGTTCTCAGGCACATTGGCTATAAAGAGGCTGCCAATGACTGCATCGTGGATGTGTGAGGCTGCCACAAAGGCTATCCTGCTGCCGTCGGGGCTCCATGCCATCCGGCCCAGCTTGCCCGGAACCTCAATCAGCATTGTTTTTTCTCCATTTTCGAGGTTGACCAGGTATATGTCCTTGAACATGAAGGAGTAGTCGACGAGGTTCTTTTCAGCGATTGCGGCGGCGGCATAGCGACCGTCAGGGCTGACAGAGTATTCAAAAACCGTTACTCCGCTGGTTACCTGACGGTGCTCATGCGTTTTGAGATCATAAACATAAAGGTTCATGTCAAGGTACTCTTCCTCATAAATCTCAGCATCAAAACCCATCTCCAGCAGTCTTGCTTTTTCCGGGTCCTGTCCCGATGCGGCAACGAAGGTCAGCAGGTCTTTGCCGGCAAACTCATATGATCCGACCGACCTCTCAAACCGGGTCAGCTGCTCCGGTTCACCACCTTCAGGGGCAATCGCAAAAATCTGGAATCCTGAGGCATGCGGACCGGTATACCTGAAGGCCACCCTGCCATCAGGGGTCCATGAGAGTGAGAATAACCTGTTGGTCCCGGTAATAAGGGGTGTAATCTCACCGGTTGAGATGCTGTAGACATAAAGCTCCCTGTAATCAGGTCCCGGACTGCCGGTGAAAGGCCGCGGAACATTGACCGTGTAGGCAATGTGCTGTTGGTCTGGTGAAACGGCTGCCTCGGAGACATCCTTAAGGTTAAAAATGTCGTAGGGTGTCATTCCCTGGCCATCAGCAGCCGGAGTAATAAATGACAGAACAAGCAATGTAATTAATGCAGCCAGTTTTAGTTCATGAAGTTTCATATTGGTTTCTGTTTTGTTTTGTTCTGGGATATTTCCCTGTACCTGGAGAATGATAAAGATATTGCAATCTGTCATCTTTGCAAAACATCGGGTATTGGTATTTTGTGTCTGCGTATTTTTGCTGCTGCCGGTTAATTCCTGTATCCTTGACTTTTGAGCCAACCGGAGTAATTTTTAAGTAAATAATTGCACCCCCCTGCTTCGGAATAAAGAATATATTGAGTTATTTTTGGGAAATATTCAATATGAAGGTCTTGCCGGTAATGAATTGATATATGGAAACTATACCCAATGCTTTTTTTGAGCTTGCTGCAATACTCATTATATCTGCGGTGGTAGGCCTCCTGGGGAGGATCCTTCGTCAACCCCTGATTGTGGCCTTCATTGGAGTGGGCATACTGGTTGGGCCGTGGGGACTTGACCTTCTTGAGTCGATAGATAAGATACACCTTCTTGCAGAGATAGGTATCGCAATCCTGCTTTTTGCGATCGGTCTAAAGCTCGATCTTACCCTGATCAGGTCAACGGGAAAGGTAGCGCTTCTGACCGGGTTGGGGCAGGTACTGTTTACATCATTCTTCGGGTATCTCATTGCCATTGGCTTCGGCTTTTCGCAAATGACTGCTTTATATGTTGCAGTGGCACTTACTTTCTCCAGTACCATTATAATAGTCAAGCTTCTGTCGGACAAGAAGGAGATTGATTCTCTCCATGGCCAGATTTCAATAGGGTTCCTGATAGTACAGGATATTGTTGTGGTACTGGCAATGATCATGCTTTCGGCTCTTGGCGCTAAATCTGCCGGTAGTCCGGCATTTGACATTATCCTGGTCATGCTGAAGGGCCTTGGCTTTCTGGCAATGGTCGGTCTGCTGATGAAGTTTGTTTTACCCCGGCTTGTCAAGCTTATGGGGAATTCACAGGAGTTATTGATCCTTTTTGCAATCTCGTGGGCTCTTACTCTTGCTGCTGTGGGTGACTGGCTCGGGTTCAGCAAGGAAGTCGGAGCATTCCTGGCCGGTATATCCCTTGCATCGACCGAGTACCGTGAGGTAATAAGCGGGAGAATGACAACCCTGAGGGATTTCCTGCTGTTGTTCTTCTTCATCAACCTGGGGGCAGAACTGGATCTGTCTCTGATAGGAGAGCAGATAAGGCCTGCGATAGTATTTTCCCTTTTCGTGCTTGTCGGCAACCCCGTAATTGTGTTGATCATCATGGGGCTTATGGGATACAAGAAACGTACATCATTTCTGGCAGGCCTTGCTGTTGCGCAGATTAGCGAGTTCTCGCTGATACTTGCGTCACTTGGTCTGCAGCTCGGTCACATTGATGACAATACGATGGGGCTTATCACCCTGGTAGGGCTTATCACAATAGGACTTTCTACATACCTGATTATTTACTCTCACCAGATCTTTGATGTTCTTTCTCCGCTCCTGGGCATATTTGAGAAGAAGGATCCTTTCCGCGAAAGCAGGATCAAGCAGCTTGAAGAGAAACAGTTTGAGGTCCTGGTGATAGGACTGGGCAGGTATGGGAATAATATTGCCAAAAGCCTGGAAAGGGCCGGAAGAAAAGTCATGGGGGTGGATTTTGATCCGGGTGCCGTAGAAAGGTGGAGAAAGAAAGGACGCACTGCGGTCTTTGGTGATGCTGAAGATCCTGACCTTCCGGAACAATTGCCAACCAAAAAGATAAAGGTGGTGATAAGCACACTTACAGATTTTGAAATAAACCTGCACCTGCTGAAGATTTTCAGGCATCAAAAATATGGCGGACGGATCGTGCTTACCCAGCATCATGCAGGGAATGCAAAGAAACTGATCGATGCCGGGGCAGACATGATACTTTTCCCCTTTGTTGACGCTGTAGGAACCGGATTCCTGTCCAAACTGGAGGATTGCTTTGTCGGGGAAGGATCCTGCTCAGATAAGAAGAACGGTGCTTCCGGCAGAGATTGATTTAAATTTATTGCTAACGTTTTATATGCATTATGAAGGTTAAAAATACAATTAGGTTACTGCTCCTTGCCTTAATGGTTTTCCTGCCTGCCAGGCATCTTTTGTTTGCTGAAAACAGCTTTGGGATTACCGACCTTGCCAGAAGACTCGAAGCACATGTATCTTTTCTCGCTTCAGACTCTCTGGAGGGAAGGGGGCTTGGTACTGAGGGCAAGATCATTGCCAAGCATTACATTGCCGAGGAGTTCGGATCAATAGGCCTTCAACCGCCCGGCGATGATTATTTCCAGCATATGGACCTGCGGATAGGCCTTGCAAGGGTGCCCGCCACCAATGTGGTGGGATACCTGCCTGGTTCAGACCCTGTTTTGAAGGATGAGTTTATCGTGATAGGCGCACACTATGACCATCTTGGTTACGAGTACAGGAACGGTGAGCGGATCATCTATCCCGGAGCCGATGACAATGCCTCGGGAACGGCGGCAATGATTGAGCTTGCCCGCCATTTTGCCGGCAATCCCGGCACATTCGGGCGCAGCATTATTTTTATTGCATTTGATGCCGAGGAGAGCGGACTGCTCGGAGCCGAAAGGTTCTTGCAGGACATTGAATATTTTGATACGGAAAAGATCAGGATGATGTTCTCACTTGATATGGTCGGAATGTATGAGGCAAACAACGGGTTGCACCTCAGGGGGATCGGGACCCTGGAAGGGGGTATTGACCTTGCACGGGAGGTCGCGGTATTACATGGCCTGGATTTGTCGCGTGTCACATCTGAGATAGAGGCGCGGACTGATACGCGGCCGTTTGGTGAGGCGGGCATACCTGCGGCACAGGCCTTTACAGGACTCAAGTCGCCCTATCATAAGCCCGGTGACAGATACGAACTTTTGGACTATGATGGGATGGCCCTTATTACAGATTATCTTGGTACATTGGTTGCAGAGATGTCGGTTATGCCGGATTTGATGCCCTCTGCGAGATTTGCAAGGCACATGAGTCCCTGGGGTATCCGCCTGCACTCGGGAGTTCTCGCACATCTGGGTTCTACTCATCACAGGTATCCCGATGAATTCTTCCAGGCTGACGGCCTCTTTGCATTTGCAACAGGATTGTTTTTCAGGATGCAGTTCGGTCAGAAGTTTGCTCTGCAGTCGGAGTTACTCTATGACTTCAACGGAAGCCAATCTCAGTGGGGTAAATACAGGCAACACTCACTGACATTGCCTTTGAATCTCCACCTTTATATGGCCGGTGACGACGGGGGACTGGTCAGGGCCTATCCGATTGCCGGCGGGTATTTCAGACACAGCTTTGCCGGAAGTGATGAAGGTATTGGCCCTGATTTCGGCAATTTCCATCCTTCACAGGAGTGGGGGCTCAATTTCGGTTTTGGAATGGAGGTAATGAAGGTCCAGGTAGCTTATACCTGGCGAATTGGTCTTACGGATATTTCGAACATACAGGGTACCCGTGTATATAATACCGGTGGATATTTTACCATGGGCTACAGGTTTTAGAATTTAAAATAAAGCATTTCCAGATTATGATGAATTACCAGTACCGGATAGTTTATTTAATGACCTGCCTTTTTGGTTTAATGCTGTCATTGTCGTTTCAGGGTTGCAGAGAGGCTGAACCAGGTGTATACAGTTATCCTGCAGTTCCCGGGTTAGCAACAAGCGATAAGTATACCGTAATCGTTAACGGAGTTGAGATATGGACAGAAAAGTTCCGGACATCAATGGATATTGAGAGTCTGCCGGAATGGTTTACATCCAGGCCCTATACATCTGTCCAGCAGGAGGTTCATTTTGCCAGCTTCTCATCTGAAGGAGAGATCAGCGTATCTGTTAAAGTACCCGGCGACATTTCCATTGCCACGGTACGCCCTTCCGGCAGGGGCATTGAGCCGGAGATCAACGGGAATGTGCTGAGTTTTACACTTCAGGGCCCGGACAAGCTTTATATTGAAGTTGATGATCTCCCTCCTCTCTGTTTTTTTGCTAATCCTGCTGAGGAGGAGGTGCCTTCTGCTGATGACCCCGGCGTAATTTATTTCGGCCCCGGCCGTCACCATCCCGGTTATATCACGTTGGCCGACAACCAGACCCTCTATATTGCCCCGGGAGCGATTGTTTACGGTGGGATCAGGACCGACGGTGCGACCAATATCAGGGTAACCGGCAGGGGAATTCTTGACGGGGCATTTGAGTATGACCGTATGGTGAGGGTCGACAACTCTGAGAACGTACTCTTTGAAGGGATAACCATCAGGAACGGCCGGGGATGGATCAATACCGTTACAGCCAGCAGGAATGTGAAATATGATGATGTAAAGGTGGTTAGTTTCGGGCCCAGCGGCGACGGCATCAATCCCGTGGGTTCGCAGAATGTAACAATAAGCAACTGTTTCTTCCGGTGTACCGATGACTGTGTTGCGATCAAGTCACCCCAGCCAGATCATGTAGTTGAAGACATTCTTATTGAGAACAATACGATGGTTGGATTTGCATTCAGCGACGGGGTTACTATTGGCTTTGAGACCCGAGGCCCCTACATCAGGAATGTAGTGGCAAGGAACAACGACATACTTCTCTCAAGGGGCGGCAGCAGGGTTGATGGCCACAGCGGCTTCAGCATAGTTTGTGACGGACCCTCCCTGATAATCGATATCCTGTTTGAAGATATAAGGGTTGAACAGGCCGACGAGAAACTGTTTGAACTGATCATAACCGAAGGCCGGAGATATGGAGATGACCCCCCGGGTAATATACGGAACGTTACTGTCAGAAATGTTACATGGTTTCATGAAGGGCCCGTTTCCCTCGAGGGATTCGGTGAATTGAACAATATCTCCGGTGTATTTTTCGAGGACTGCTTTGTTGACGGCCGGCCACTTTCAGAGATGGCAGAGAGGGTTTTGCATATTGGTCCGTTTGTCGAAGATGTAAAAATAGTTAATTACGGGTCCTCCATCTCTCCCAGGTGACAGGACAAGGGTAGTCGGCGTATTACACTAATAACAGCTATTCAGCTTATGCCCTCCAGGGCCGGTCACGTTTAATATCGCCGTTTAATATCTCACAGGCGATATTTACATCATCAACCATCTGAAAATCGTACATGCCGGCACATACAAAATCAGCCCCGTTCTCAAATGCATACCTGAAGCCATCTCTGGGGTGGATGGCTCCGGCTGCCAACACCTTGAAGGCAATGAAGGGTTCAGGGAGCTGTTTCATGTAATTAATGGTCTTTGCGGGGTCATAGCAGTAAAGGTTGTCATGCCACTGGGGGTGTCTTGCCGACCAGTAGTTGTGGTGATGCAGGGTCTTCATCCAGAAATCGGTTTCCAGTCCGGCTTCCACACATGCCTTGATTGTTTCGATCCTGTGGGCGCCAATGCCGCAAATCACTCCCCTGCTCTTAATATAATCCATCACCTTTGCAATTGCATCAACATTGCCCCGCTCCATATAGTAATCGGCCGTTTCACCCTGTATGTAGCAGGCAACCGCTCCCGTATCTATTGCTCTTTTGATGCTGTCCATATACTGATCGAAAGGCATGGGACTGGCTCCCTTTGCATCGTAAACCAGCCCAGCACAGTCTGATATAAACTGGATCCTGCCTATGCCTCTCTTCCAGTATTCTTCAATAAGCGAGCACAGTATCGGGTTGGTAAGCAATGTGTTCACCCCGCACCTCTCTGCAAGATACAGGGTTGCAAATATTTTCTCTTTCTGGTGGTATGCCTTGACAAGCTGCGATACATATATCAGGTCGCGGCTGTGTGCCCAGCCTGAAAGAAGGTTCCCTCCCAGTATGAGCCGGCTAAACTCCCTGTCTTTTATCAGTGCTTTGGATATAGGTTCACTCAGGTCATTAAGGCTGGCTACATCAAGTATTTTGGCGCTTGCACCGGTCATTGCGTCCACCAGGTTCTGCTCCTCGTAGCTCTTCCATCTTTTCATCTTCAGGAATGCCAGACCGAATGCCCCCATGAAAGGCAATGTTGCCAGTCCCCGCAACAATGTGCGGCGGTCAAGTGTATAGTTTGGTGCCGGTTCACCAGGTGTGCCGGTCTCATCAGTTGTGCCGGTCTCATCAGGGGTTGTCCTGACCTCCATTTCCATTCTCCTGTTGCGGTTTGCTTTGAAAAAATGCGCCAGTCCGATATACCTGCCGGTGGGGATAAGGGCAAGGAGGAGGAGAGCGAAAAACTGCACCATGTTCTTGTCCACTATCAGGTAATTGCCCTCAGTAACAACACCCATTCCCACCCCCACAAGCGGCGGATTGGCCAGCCAGTATAGCCCGATCAGGGCCATACCGCATATGGCCGCTGCCCTGTCAAGAATTCCAATGAATAATGCACAACCGATCAGTATAAGCCCTGCAATATTGATAATATCAACTATGGCCAGTGCCAGTGCGTTGCCGGCTATCCAGTGGAATGCCGGGGCGAATATCCAGGCCGATATTGAGAGAAAACCGGCCGATGTCCACTCAGGGGTCAGCGCCTTTGACAGTCCTTCATACAGTAGGTGCCAGGCAATCACAATCCTGAGTGCCACCAGGGCATAAAGCCCGAATTTGCCGGTCTTTGCGTATCTATTATCCATAAGCAGAGTTTTATTTACAGCTTTAAAAGTAGATATTACAGCTTTAAAATACAAGGGCTGCTTTTTACAGAATAAATAAATTGTTAGTTTAGCCGTACTATACAATTCTTACCAAATACTTGTAAATTATGACCAGGATCCTTGTGTTTATTGTTACATTCCTGCTGATCAATGCATGCAGCGGGACCAGTCAGCGATCTGAAGATTCAGAAACCCCTCCCAAAGTTGAATTCAGGCCGGAGGATGAAGGATTCAGCATGTACCTCGATGGTGAGCCCTTTTTTATCAAGGGTGCTGTAGGATGGGATTTTCTTGAAGAGCTCGCTGCAAGTGGCGCCAATTCTTTGCGGACTGGCCCCAGACTACTTGATGAAGCTTACAGGCTTGGGTTCAAGGTTCTTGTAAATCTGCCGGTGAGAGCCGAAAGGGATGGTTTTGACTATAATGATAAAGAGGCGGTAAAGGCCCAGTATGAAAGGGTTAAGAGTATTGTTGAAGAGAACAAAGACCATCCTGCCATCCTGATGTGGGCAATAGGAAACGAACTCGACCATATACCGGGCAACCTGGATTATAATCAAAAAGTCTGGGATGCAGTGAACGATATTGCTGCCATGATAAAGAGGATAGACCCTGTACACCCGGTACTTACTGTTGTCGGGGTGGGAGAGAGGGAAAAGAGAAAGTTTGAGGTCATAAGGGAGCGGTGTCCCGATCTTGATCTGCTTGGCATCAATGGATACGCCGATATAATGAATGTGCCCGGGTGGCTCAGGGAGTTCGGCTGGGACAAACCCTATGTGGTTACCGAGTGGGGACCTTCCGGATGGTGGGAGGTGCCGCGTACAAGCCAGGGGGTTGTTATCGAGGAGACCAGCTCAGAAAAGGCCACGGTTTACAGGGAAAGGTATGAGAATGTAATACTTGCCGATCCGCTTTGTGTTGGGTCATACGTGTTTTTGTGGACAAGCAACAGGCAGGAGAGGACTCATACCTGGTTCAATATGTTCCATAACGGTTTAAGAACACAGACAGTCGAGGTGATGCAGTATATGTGGACGGGTGAATGGCCTGATAACCTTGCACCCCGTATCGAATCCCTTACTATCGACGGCAGAATGGCCACCGATGATGTTGTACTTGCAGCCGGCAGCACTGCAACGGCCAGGGTTGTTTGTCATGATCCCGATGGCGATGAACTCACATATGAGTGGGAGCTGCTCCCTGAACCGGAGAAGTTTGCCCCCTATGCAGGACAGGGAGAGACAAAACCCGAGCCTGTTGAGGGGTTCCTGAAGAGTGCCCCTGAGAATGAGATCATTTTCGAGGTCCCCCCGGACGCTGGCCGTAATTACCGTCTGTTTGTATATATTTACGATGGCAATGGCAATGTGGCCAATGCAAATATCCCTTTTTTCGTAAACAGGTAAAAAAGTCAACAGAATTCTTTTAAGAACTAATAAAACAAACGATATGAGCAGAGCAGAACAATTTTTGAAGACACACAAGCTAAGAGCAGAAGATGTAGATATTGATACCCTTATCACTGACTTTACCGATGAGATGGAAAAGGGGCTGACAGGGGCGGAGGGCTCCCTCCGTATGATACCGACCTATATAGAGGCAGACAATGAGTTCCTTAAAGAGGTGCCGGTACTGGCCATCGATGCGGGGGGCACCAACTTCAGGGCCGCTCTTGTAAAATTTGACAAGTCGGGCCGGCCTGAGCCCTTTGAGATCGTAAACCGGGGTATGCCCGGGCTTGACGGTGAGATTTCGGCAAGCGAGTTCTTCGGGACCCTGGCTGATTATATCAGGCCGCTGGCCGAGCAAGCTGACCGGATCGGTTTCTGTTTTTCTTATCCCACAGAGATATTGCCCGACAGGGACGGCATACTCCTGCAGTTCTGCAAGGAGGTGCAGGCTCCCGAAGTGGTGGGGAAGCTTGTGGGAAAAACATTGCTGCAGACCCTTGGAATGCCCGAAAAACCGATAGTGCTGCTGAATGACACTGTTGCAACCCTCCTGGCAGGCAAATCAGAAAGCTTCGGCAGGTCATACAGCTCCTTCATAGGTTTTATACTGGGAACAGGCACAAACACCTGTTATATTGAGAGCAACTCTGCAATCAGGAAGAACCGTGAGCTTGACAACACCAGGAGCCAGATAATAAATATAGAGTCGGGCAATTTCTCCAGGGCGCCCCGTACCTCCCTTGACGTTGGTTTTGACAACACCACCGGGAACCCGGGTAATTATTCCTTTGAGAAGATGTTTTCAGGTGGGTATTTCGGTCCCCTTTGCCTCCATGTGCTTAAGGAGGCTGCCGGAGAGGGGCTGTTTTCTCCTGAAGCTTCAGAAAAGCTGGCAAAAGTTGAAAAGCTCTCTTCTGAGGATGCCGGCCTCTTTGCTGCGGGCATAACGGGCAACAGCAATGTTCTGGCCGGATGCTTCACAGGCAGGGAGGACGCTGAAGCCTGCCGGGCGATAATCGACACCCTGGTCGACAGGGCTGCAAAGCTTGTTGCTGCAAATCTCGCCGCGGTAGTCCTGAAATGCGGCAAAGGTCAGTCACCCGATAAACCTGTGATGATGACCATCGAGGGCACCACCTTTTACAAACTCCACAATCTGAAGCAGCGTTTTGAAGGGTATTTCAGTGATTACCTTACCGGGGAAAAGAAACGGTACGTTGAATTTACCGAAGTGGACAACTCCAGCCTGCTCGGGGCAGCGCTGGCCGGGCTGATTGAGTAGCCGGCCGCTAATACACATTTTCGGGCAAAGGCTGCTCCGGGTGCTGCAATGACCCCGGACAGGAAAATTACTATCTACCAGGAAAAAAGGATCATGATGGGGAGGGCTGCAGTGACCCCGGGCAGCAAGGTTTTTGTGCATTATGTAAAAGGATTATAATGAATAAAGTCTCAGTGATTTCATTTACAGGTTACCCGGAATCTGTTGCCAGGGCATTTGATGAGATCAGGGCTGCCCCGGTGCTGGCTAAGCAGCATAAAATCCTGATCAAACCCAATCTTGTTGATGACATACCATTCCCGGTTACTACGCCTGTTGATTGTGTCGGAGCTATTATTGACTATTTACGCTCTGTGAGCGGCGCAGAGATAATAGTTGCTGAAGGCAGCGGGGGAGAAAAATCAACCGGAGAAGTATTCGCAGCGCTGGGTTATACAAGGCTGGCTGAAGAGAAGCAGGTCAGGCTGGTGGACCTGAATGAAGAGCCGCTCACCAGGTTAGAAATTCCCACATGTAAAATATTCAGGGAGTATTATATTCCCCAAATTGCGATGGAGTATTTTATTATAAGCGTACCGGTGCTGAAGGCGCACTCCTTTTCAACTGTTACATTATCGCTGAAGAATATGATGGGATTTGCTCCTCCTTCTCATTACCAGGTTGGAGGATTCTGGAAAAAATCGTTTTTCCACAACCGCATGGATGAGTCGATAATCGAGATGAACATGCACCGAATGCCCGATCTTACATTGCTTGACGCCACTGTCGGCATGCCCGATTATCATCTTGGCGGAAGTCATTGCGACCCGCCCGTAAACAAAATAGTTGCCTCATTCGATGCCCTCGAAGCCGACAAGGAGGGTGCCCGGCTGCTTGGATTTGACTGGAAAAGAATCGGCCACCTGGCAGATTTCAAAACAGAATGAACCCTTTGTGAGTTGTGGCATCTAAATATTATAGCTATTGCGGTAAAACAGGTCATAGAATCAATAGTAAAACATAAGTGCTGATGAATTCACCGAAAAAGATAGGTGTTGTCTATTCCATACTGCTGTTCCTGATACCAGGTATCATTTTCTGGGTCCATCTTAACCATACCATTCCATTATTGACAATGGTCTTTGGATTGAGTGCATATGCGGCCTGGTTAATCTCAGGCACATTTTTACTATTTATGCCCTTATTTATCCTGACTCTTCTTTTGATGAAAAGTGACGGATACTCATTGGACCGTAAAACTGTCCTTGAACGTTTGAGGATCAAAAGGATCACCAAAAATGACTGGCTCTGGATTATTACCGGTTTCCTGGTTGCGGTTGTATTGATTGGTTTGATTGTTTCCTTTTTGGTGATAATGCCCCTGGGTATTGATATTGCTGACCTTAAGAACATTTCCCCCATAGAGCCGGAAAGGCTTGCCGGCCGGGAACGCTTTTTCCTGCTGTTATTGCCCCTGTTTTTCTTCTTCAACTATGTTGGCGAGGAGATATTATGGCGGGGTTACATCCTCCCGAGGCAGGAGGTGGCATTGGGCAATTATGCATGGATTTTCAACGGGGTGTTGCATGGGGTCTTTCACTTGTCTTTTGGCCTGCTTGTCAATATTGTTGCTTTGCCTTTGTTGCTGCTGGTGCCGCTTGTCACGTATAAAACCAGGAACACCAGCACGGCAATTGTGATTCATTTCATAATGGGAGCCCCGATGCAGATAATGGTGGTATTTGGAATAATATCATGATATTATTCAGTCCCTCGCAGCCTTTATAATCTTCAACATGGCATTGATCGCCGAGCTGTGGCCTCAACCACCCTCTCCCGGGTCCATGCTTCGTCATTGCCACTGAAAAGGCTGGCATCTGCCTTTTTACCGTTTGCCAGCCGTTGAGAAAAATAGTCGGGAATTCCTGAAGTATTCGAAAGCAGATGTTTCACGGTAATTT